>NZ_CP025118.1:1221666-1527083 GCF_002831665.1 Lacinutrix sp. Bg11-31 | reverse complement strand
ACAAGTCTATTAACGATTATAGTTACGAAGAATTCTGCGATTGGATTTGGATTTCGTGTAATTACATTCCGTTTATGTCTTTAGTAAAAAGGAATGGTTTTGAGTATGCCGATGGTGGTTTAGGTTGTGTTGTGCCTATTCGAGAAGCTATAAATAGAGGTGCAACAGAAATTGATGCTATTATTCTTGAAAGTGAAAATTTAGAATACAATAAAGTACTTGGTAAAAATCCGTTTTCATTAATGATAAACCTTTTTGGTCACTTATTAGACCAAGTAGAGAGAGGAGATATTACCATTGGTAAATTGGCGGCAAGGCATAAAAATGTAAAACTTAATTTATATTATACACCTACAAAACTTACAGAGAACTCACTTATTTTTAATAAGAAATTAATGGAGAAGTGGTGGATGGAAGGATTTTTATATGCTCAAGAAAAGCATGGAAGTGGAGATCCTATTGACTCAACAGTACCAGTAAAATATAAATTCTAAATATAAAATATATTTATTGAGATTAGAAAGCATTAAAAAAGCCATATCAATTTGACATGGCTTTTTTTTATGTGTTTTATTTTGGCTACTGCCATAGCTCGCGAACTTCTTGTTTTATGTAAGATAAACCAGCGCTGCTTGGAGGTGTTTTGTCTATCATATCTGTTAGAATGGCTTCTCTTAATTTATCTGCGGAATCTATTTTTTCGTTTAGAGTAGCTTTTCTTATAAGTTGTACAGTTGCACTTTTAGATGCGTTAATAATACTCCAACAATTATCTGTAACATAAATTTGTTGCGATAAGTTGTGCTCGAACTCTTGCTCAATACTGTTTACTAAAAGCGCTTCATAATCGTCTTTGTTAGAGGATACAGGAGCAATTCTAGTTAATAATTTGTTAGGTGAAATACGCTCTAGAAATAATGAAAAACGCTCGTAGGCTTGAAAACGTTGTGGTAACGATTCTTTTTGAAGCTGTTTAACCATAAGAAATTTACGTCTGTTATCTTCGTTTTCTACATGCTCTCTAAAAAACAGAAAAGCTATTGCGCCAACAATTAAAGAAGGTATAGCATACATTAATAAATTTAATAATTGATCTCCCATTTTTATTTGATTTTTGGATATTAAACAAACTTAATACGTTTTTAATTAGTGTACAAGAAAACCGATAATTGAATGAAAGTTGTTTTTCATAGAATGAAAACAACTTCTCGTATAATAGCATAGTTATTCTTAGCATTACAATGCTATTTTTGAAATGCTATTACTCTTTTGTTTATTAATCGACAGTACACACTAAATTTTATGTATTGTCGATTTTTTAGAATTAATAGTTAAACTAATTTCTAATCAAACTTATCTACGGTTTATACTTTTTACAAGTAAAAGTATTTCAGCTATAAAAAATAATTAGACACTCAATATAATATGTTTCCAGAGCTATTCGATTTTTCTTTACCAGATTTTATGGCAAGCCTATTTGGAGAAAAAAAAGCAACCGTTTATACCTATGCAACTTTAATAACAGTTGGTACACTATTAGCAGCGATTTATACTAAATGGAGTGCGAAAAAAGAATTAGGAGTTACTAACTTGCCAAATGCACTTTTCTATTGCATATTTATTGCAGGCTTTGTAGGTGGGAAGTTATTTTATTATTTGCAAGACCCTATACTATACATTAAAAACCCAAGCCTATTATTAGATAACTTTTCTGGAGGTTTTGTGTTTTATGGTTCGTTTGTAATCATTATCCCTTTTATTATTTGGTATTTAAAGAAGCGTAAGATTCCAGTTTTACCAATGCTAGACATATTTGCTATAACAACAACCATTGTTCATGCTATTGGAAGATTTGGATGTTTTGCTTCAGGATGTTGTTATGGCTCACCAACAACAAGTAGTTTTGGAGTAGTGTTTCCAACAACACATAATACACCAGTACATCCAACGCAGTTGTACGAAGTATTACTATTAATATCAATAATGTTGTTACTTTTTTTTGTTAAAAAACAAAAACAGTTTAACGGACAAATTTTCTTAGTTTATTTAATGCTTTATGCTTTTGGAAGAGGTTTTTTAGAGCTCTTTAGAGGTGATGACAGAGGTTTTATTATTGACGGCATTCTATCGCATTCTCAGTTTATTGGATTATGTTTTATTTGCATTTCGGCATATTTTTATTTTAAATTTTATAAAGAAACTAACTTAAAAACAATTAATATTTAACATTATGAAAAAACATTTTTTTAAATCAGTATTACCATTACTATTATTAGTAACAGCAGTTTTTATTATTGGAAGCGGTTGTGATGGACCTCCTGAAGGTTGTAATACATGGTATTTGGATTTAGATGGTGATGGTTATGGAACAAGAGAAGATGTAAATTGTGTTTCAGTCGACTTTCCTCAACCAAGTTCTTATGCAGATAACCCTAATGATTGCGATGACACAAATGTAAATGTTAATCCAGGAGCAACAGAAGTGGCAGATAATATTATAGATGAAGATTGTAATGGTTTACACGCTTTTACCTTTTATAAAGATGGAGATGATGATGGTTTTGGTAATGCAAATATTAGCGAAATTTTTGAAATAACTATTGGAGATCAACCACCAACAGGTTACGTGTTTAACAATGCAGATTGTGATGATAGCAACAACTTGATTAACCCATTAGCAGACGAGATTTTAGGTAATAATATTGATGATAATTGTGATGGTGATGTAGACTTTTTTGAAAACTATTTAGACGAAGATGGAGATGGTTATGGCTCTACAGAATTTGCAGCTGCAGATGGTGTACATAACAATATAGATTGTGACGATGATAATACTAATATACACCCATACGCTAACGAAATTCCCAATAATGGATTAGACGAGAATTGTGATGGTAATGATTAATAAAATATACTATTTAAACTTATTTATACAACGATAAATTATGAAAAAAATCTTAAAAACAGTGTTGTTATTTTGTATTGCATTTACATTTAGCAATTGTGATAACGACGACGATACTACTACGCCAAACGTAGATGTATGCAGCTATCAAGGCCTTACTTTTTTAGATGTTTCTAGTAATACGCAGACACTAATTCCTGAAACAGATTTAACAACAGATTATCTAACAGGTGGTTCAAATGGACCAGAAATAGAAGTGTATGAAACTAGTAATCCTGGAAATTTTAATTTTACTACAACAGTTGTAGATGACAATACTACTGGAATTTCAACTATTAATTATAATGGAAATACTTATTTAAATATCGCCACAACTTGCCAAAGAGGAGTTACGGGAACAACAGGAGCAGTTGTAGGAGATGAATTTAGATTCGATATTTCTGGAAATGGAGTAGAAATTGAACTTTGTATTATTGTTGATGTCTTGTCTTTAAGTTATATAGACGCAGATGGAGATGGTTGTGGCTCGCAAATTATTTCTTATTCTATTGGTGGAGTTGGAAATAGCTTAGATACAGATGATGGTGATGCTAGTATTTGTCTATAAAAACAAAACACTTATGAAAACAATAAAAACACTTTTACTACTTCTTATAATTTCACTTTTTAGTTGTGATAGTAATGATGACGAAGTAACTCCAGATCCAGTAGATCCATCTACAACTCTAGATGGTTTTACATACAATGAAAACAATGCAAATCCAACGTTTTATGAAACGTCTAATGCATACATAGAAATTGATGAAGATAATGATGATGCTTATCCATTAGCTCCAGATTATTATAGCTTCTTTTTTTTAAATGGAAGATTACTAGATAACGATACAGATATAAACGGAACAAGTGATGAGGTTTTATTATCTGTAAATACAACACAGTTTGTTGTACTTAGTGTACAAGTTGCAACGCATCCAAGTTTGCAAACAGGTATTCCACCAACAGCTGGTAACACTTATGTAGCTTCAAGTAATGATTCTAATGTTGTTACAGATTTACAGGTAGATTCTTCAAGTCCACAAACGTTTATAAATATAGATGGTACAAATGTAGAATTTGGGGAAGGTAATGAAGCTAATAGTACTATTTATAATCCTGCAACACTTGGTCACTCTGTTACAATTAACGCTATAAATATAGACAACACAAACCCAGCCAACAGTACAATAGATGTAGATTACACCTTTGTAAATACTTCTGGAGAATTAATTTCTGGGCATTATGAAGGAACTTTAGGTGTTTTTGAAGATTAAAAAAAATAAAAAATGAAAAAAATAATATACTTATTACTTATGTTATGCATTGTCACTTCATGTAATAATGATGATGATGGATCAACAACAACAGGAAATACAGACGAATATTTTAAATATTCTATTGATGGTTTGGAGCGTATATTTGATTATGAAGTAGAAGCTCATCTTGAGACAGACTTAACAACATTAATCGATAAGTACGAGATAAATGCATCTGGACAGCAACCAAGTGGAGATTTAAGACGTATTGCAGCAGTTTTTACTTTTGATAGCTCTGGACTATTTCTGCCAAACTCGACTTATAATTGGGGAGTTGCACAAGATAATAATCCTGCTGCTAAATTCTATTTTGCAGAAAACACTTCAACTAACTTTTTTATTCTTTCGGCAGATTATTCTGTACATCCAATAGATGCAGAAGTAACCTCTGCAAACCCAATAAATATTGGCGATTATATAACGTTTACTTTTAATGGTACGTTTCAAGATGAAAATAATGTGACACATAATATTGATGGTATGTGTCGAGTAAAAAGAGAAGTAGATCAAGATTATTAATACAATTAATTATATAATATGAAAACAATTTTAAAATTAAGTATGTTTTTTACATTCATATTAGTAGTAGCATGTGGGAGTGATGATGACGCTTCATGCGTAGAACAAACATGGTATCAAGACGCAGATGGAGACGCTTATGGAAATACAAGTGTAATACAGAATGCATGTACACAACCAGTAGGTTATGTTTTAGATAACACAGATTGTGATGATAATAATAACTCTAATAACCCAGGAGCTATTGAAATATTAGATGGTATAGATAATGATTGTGATGGTTTTACTGATGAATGTGTGGCTGATTCAGATTGTGGTGCTGGCGAGGTTTGTATAAATGGTATCTGCGAAGTAGTTACAACATATTACGCAGATGTAGATAATGATGGTTTTGGAGATCAAAATAATACAACACAAGCAGGAAATAACCCTCCTAATGGTTATGTTTTAGATAGTACAGATTGTAATGATTTAGATACATCTATAAACCCAAATGCTACAGAAATTCCAGATAATAGTATTGACGAAGATTGTAATGCGTCTAAAGATTACACGTTTTATGCCGATAATGATGGTGATGGTTATGGAGATGCTAGTAATAGTATGGTAGCTAGCTGTCCCGAGCCTTGTAATAATGAAAATGAAATGACAATCCCTAATGGTTATGTTTTTAATAATTTAGATTGTAATGATGCTGATGCAAGCGTCAATCCATTTTCTACAGAAAACACATCAGACACTATAGACAACACGTGTAATGGAAATACAGATATTGTTTATTATTACCAAGATAATGATGGCGATGGTTTTGGAGACGCTAACGATTCTGGAACCTCAGTTAATTTTGCAGGAAGTTCAATGAATAATACAGATTGTGATGATAGTAATTCAAATATTTTCTTCGGAGCTTCAGAAATTGCAGATGGTATAGATAATAATTGTAATGGTATTGTGGACGAGTTTTAATAAACTCTTAAAATTATTACATTTGTAATACATTAAAAAAAACAAACTATTGAAACAAAAAAAACTCCATATCATAATTTTATCTCTTTTGATGTGGCGTTTTTCATTTGCACAACAATTCACCAATTATACTACTAAAGATGGGTTGCCAAGTAACCATGTATATACTATAGTTCAAGATGCTAAAGGGTTTATGTGGTTTTTAACCGATAAGGGTATGGCAAGGTATAATGGTAACCAGTTAAAAACATTTACAACAAAAAATGGGTTGCCAAATAATGATGTTTGGGAAGCTTTTCCTACAACAGACGGAAAAGTATGGTATATGTCTAAATCTACTAAGTTAGGCTATATTGAAAATGATACTGTTATATCTTTTCCTAATAGCAATAAGGACGAGATTATTAATCCTATATATTCATCACAAGTTGGAGATTCAATATATCCAACAGGACCTAGAAACACCTTTACTTTAAAAGATGATAAATGGTATGGAGAAAAAAATAAATATGTAAAAAACTTAAAAGAAGATTGGATAAAAATAAGACATAAGCATGTTGGTTATATCTCTTTGAATCAATCAGACCAAACATTATACTTATATAATAAAGAATTAGAAAAATTAAATAGTATTCCAACCAAAAACATTTATGGAGTAACAGGAGTTAGAGGGCAACTAAACGATAGTTTGTTTTTTTGGACAAATGATAAGGCCTATTCTATACTTAATTTTAATACTCAAATATTTAAACAATTTAAATTAAATAAAAACATTGAAAATGTTTTAATGGTACAACCAAGAATTAATATTGCAGATAATGAGTTACAAATTTCAGGAAATGGTTTCGTGGCTAAACTAGATAAAGATTTAAAAATATTTAACCCATTTTATTTCCCTAAAGAATTACGTGCCCATTTTGGCTTTATAGATAGATCAAATACAGTTTGGTTAGCTACTTTTAACAATGGTGTGTATAAGTTTCCTTATGCAAAAAGAGACGTTCAGTATAAATTGCAAAACGAAAAAATTCAAAGCTTTAATACTATTGATGATAGCTTAGTTGTTGGCGTTTATAAAAAAGGAATTTATAAATATAACCCAAAAGAAAAATCATTTAAACAGTTTATTAAGAGTAACGATTATGTTTTTGGAGTAAGTCAAGTTAAAGAATTAAACACAAACTTTTATTTGTTAAAAAACTCTTTATTTAAAGAGTTTAATGGAAAAAGAGAAGGAGTAGATCTTTCAAAATTATACGACAAAAAAATAACCTCAAATGAGGTAGGACGAAAATTTATTTATTTTAATGAAAAATTATATGGTAATTTTTCATTTGGAATTAATAGATTAAATCCAAATCCTTTTGTAATCGAAAAAGAATATACTCAAAAAGGATGTAATGATATTATTCGTTTTAATAACCAACTCCTGGTTGCTACAACAAATGGATTAAAAGAAATAAAAGGAGACTTGTTAGTACCAGTTGTGTTTAATAATAGGGCCTTTAAAAAATCGATTTTAAGTCTAAATGTTATTGATGACACACGTTTATTAATAAATACTGATGGTTTTGGCTCGTATATTACAAATATGCAAACTTTAGAGCCTCTAAAAGAAACAGAGTTTTTAATAGTTGAGGAAGCTTTTAAAGAAGGTGCAAATTTGTGGTTAGCAACTAATTCTGGCGTATTAAAATTTAAAAAAAGCAATAAGACCTATAAGCTAAGCAAGACATATACGATAAGTGATGGCTTGCCTACAAACCATATAAACACATTGTATGTAGACGATAAAAACCTTATAGTTGGTACAAATAATGGTATTGCAATTGTGCCTAAAACCACAAAAAGTATCTCGCAATTTTTAGATGTGTTTATAGAAAAGGCTAAGTATAATAACGAAAGAATAACGGAAAGTAACTCAACGTTTAAATATCGAGAGAACAATAATGTGAGTTTTACTGTTTCTAATATAGATTTTTCAAATAATCATTCTAATTTTTCTTATGATTATAAATTAGAGCCTTTGCAAAAAGAATGGACAAACTCCAAGATTAATAGTTTTAATTTCAACGATCTTCAGCCAGGTAAATACACCTTTAATGTAAAGTCTAATAACCTTAAAAAAACATTAGATTTTACTGTAAAACCTCTTTTGTATCAAAGATTATCATTTAAAATTTTATCATTTTTACTTATAGTATTTTTAATAGTTTACTTATCTAAATTTTTTATTAAAAGAGCTCAGTTTAAAAAAAATAAAAAAATATTTGAAGATAAACGCTTGTCTGAGCTTCAGCTTAAAGCATTACGTTCTCAAATGAATCCTCATTTTGTATTCAACTCTTTGGCAGCAATTCAATATTACATTAACGATAATGATTTTGAGGCATCAGAAACTTATTTGGTTAAATTTTCAAAACTAATACGTCAATTTTTTGAGTTGTCTAAAGAAAATGAAATAGCATTAAGAACAGAAGTTAATCTATTAAAAAGCTATTTGGAGATAGAAAAACTTCGATTTAAAGAAAAACTAAATTTTATTATTAATGTTGATAGCATGTTAGATATCGATAAAGTTAAAATACCTACGATGTTGTTACAGCCAATAGTTGAGAATGCAGTTAATCATGGTGTTTTTAATAAAGAAGATGAAGGGTTAATAACTCTTAATTTTATTTTTATTGATGATCATGCATTTAAAGTTGAAATTATTGATGATGGAGTTGGTTTTGTTAATACTAAAAAAAGACAAAGTATGAAAATAAAATCTTCTAGTGTCTTAAAAGATAGACTTCGTTTTTTAAACCATTCAGAAAAATGGGTTATTACGTATAGCAAAGAAGAGGTTTCTCCAGAGAAAGAAGATAAAGGCAATAAATCAATATTTATTATTAAGCATAGAAACTAATGAGTAACATAACTGCAATATTAGTAGATGATGAAATTTCTAATTTAAAAGGACTTCATAAAAAGATAGATATCCTTTTTCCTGAAATTAAAATTTTAGGCTCATACCAAAAGCCTGAAGATGCTATTATAGCAATAGAAAAAGAACAACCAAATATTCTATTTCTAGACATAGAAATGCCAAGAATGACAGGTTTTGAGTTATTGTCTAAACTAAAAGAAGTCAATTTTCAAGTTGTTTTTGTAACGGCTTATAGTGAGTATGCTATTGAAGCATTTAAACAATCTGCAATTGATTATGTTTTAAAACCTATAGATAATAATGATTTGGTTGTAGCAGTAAATAAAGCTTTAGAGGTCATTAAACTAAAAAATGAAAGTGATAATAATGCTAAATTAGTAAATGTATTAGCTGAAAATATTTCTCAGAATAATAAAATTATTGTCCCAACAGCTAAAGGTCTTTCGTTTATTCCACAAGATGAGGTCTTAAATTTAGAAGGTTACGAAGGTTACACCAAAATCCACTTAGTAAACTGTACAACAATAATAAGTTCTTATAACCTTGGTAGGTTTGAGAAAATGTTAAGCTCTAAATTTTTTAAGTGTCATAAATCTCATATTATCAATTTAGAAAAAGTACGTCATTTTGAAAATGAAGGTTATCTTATTCTAGAAAATAATCAACGTATTCCAATATCTAGAGCTAATAAAAAAGCGTTTTTAGAGCTTTTTAATTAATAATATTTTAGCTGTTTTTTAAAATAAGGGTAACAAAATTGGAGTTGCCTTTATATAAGCTTGAACAATAAATAAATAACATTTTAAACCAAAATATTATGAAAACAAAAACAAGAACTTCAAAAATTATTTTAACAGTAATGCTAATGTTTACAGTACTATTTAATTCTTGCGATCCAAACGAAGGAATCGATGAAGCTTTTACAAATAACGAAACTGAAGCAGAAACAGGATCTACTTTAGATCAAGGAGCAGTTATACAGCGCGATTTTATGGGTAGAATAGTAAATGCAGCATCATTGCCAATTGATAATGTAAATATTACAATTGGTAACAAAACAGCTATTACAGATGCTAATGGTGTTTTTAAGATTATTAATGCAACTGTAAAAGAAAAGCAAGCATTTGTAATTGCAAATAAACCAGGTTACCTAAAAGGAATGCGTTCTGTAGTGCCAACACAAAATACTAGTAACGTTAGTATTATGCTTATTGCAGAAAGCTTATCAGGTACTGTAGCCTCAGGAGTTGATAGTGAAGTAACTTTAGGTAATGGAACTAAAGTTAGTTTCGATGGTGCTTTTAAAGATGAAAACGGAAATGCATATTCTGGAAATGTTGATGTTTACATGTATCATTTAGACCCTTCAAATCCAAACATTAATGCCATTATGCCTGGGAATTTACAAGCAATTAATGCAAATGAAGATGAACGTTTATTAGAAACCTATGGCATGTTAAACGTAGAATTGAAAGGTGATTCTGGACAAAAGCTAAACATTGCAGACGGTCATGTTGCAGAAATAGAAGTTCCTGTAGATCCAGCACAGAGTGGAGTAGCACCTTCAAGTATTCCATTGTGGCATTTTGATGAGGTAAATGGACATTGGATTGAAGATGGTGAAGCTACTTTAGTAGGTGGAAAATATGTTGGGGAAGTTTCTCATTTTTCTTGGTGGAATTGTGATGCTCAATTTCCAACTGTAACACTTTGTTTAGAAGTTGTCGATATTGCTAACTCTCCTTTAGCTAATGTTAAAGTGGAACTTTGGAGATCTAATGCTACATATCCAAGAGTTGGTTATTCTAATGGAAATGGAGAGATTTGTGGTTTAATTCCATCAAACGAGACATTAACTCTAAAGGCTTTTGATCAATGCGGAGTAGAAGTGCATTCACAATCAGTTGGCCCTTTTTCAACAGATACTAATTTAGGTCAAGTGGTATTGCCATCGGTTACTGCTGCAGTAATTACTGGAAGTTTAGTAGACTGTAGTTATGTTAATATTACAAATGGATATGTAACTTTAAATTATGGTTCTTTATATTCAGATGTTGCCGTAACAAATGGAGAATTTACTTTTAGTGTAATTGAATGTGCTTCTCAACCAACATTTACTTTAGAAGGTATAGATTATGCTGCTTTTCAAACCACTGGAGATTTATCGTTTAACTTTAGTAATACTAATATTGGTAATATTATAGCTTGTAATACTGTAACAGAATTTATTAGTGTACAAGTTGATAATAATCCTGTTGAATATTATTTAAATAATATATCTTCTGGACAATCTAGTACTAGTTTCTTAAATGTATCTGGTGGTAACAGTTCTAATGGATTCTTTTATCTTGATGGTTCTAATACAGCCTTGGGTACATTCGATTCAACTGTTTATAGTATAGAATGTTCAATAATGAATATAGATTATAGTCAGCCACAAAACATTAGTTATAACCTAAATGCTTATGGAGTTACTGGTCAATATATAGATATGAATTTTTCTGGGACATATATAGATGCTTCGGGAACAGCAAGAACTGTTGTTGGAAGTGTACATGTATTAAGAGATTAATACTTTGTATTAATATTTAAAAAGCTCATAACTTTAAAGTTATGAGCTTTTGTATTTTGATTAAGCTTTATAACCTCCTAAATACTCGCAATTTTTTAAAGATTGCATACCATTAAATGGTACAGGAGTTTTATTGTATTGGTAGGTCGTACTTAGTTCTGCAGACAAATTGTGATCATCTACGTTTATTTCAATATCTGTCATTTTAAATTCACAAGGATGCTCGTAACCAGCAGCATGTGTAATTTCTAAAAACTCTTTTCTAAAAGATTTAAAGTATTGTGCAGCACGTTCAGATTTTAGTGGCACATCAATACCGCGTTGTAACCATTGACTCTGTGTCGCAACACCACTTGGGCATTTGTTAGTATGGCAAACTTGCGCTTGAATACAACCAATACTCATCATAGCTTCACGTGCAACATTAATAATATCTACTCCCATTGAAAAGGCCATTGCAGCTTTACCAGGAAAACCTAATTTACCACTACCAATAAAAACCACTTGTTTTTCTAATTCCTTTCTTTGAAATAATTTATATAAATCTCCAAAACCGTAAACCCAAGGTAAACTAACATGATCTGCAAAACTTGGAGGTGCAGCACCAGTTCCACCTTCACCACCATCTACAGTAATAAAATCTGGGCCTTTTCCAGTGTTTTTCATAATATCTGTAAGCTCTTCCCATTGTTCTAATTTACCAATGGCAGCTTTAATACCAACAGGTAAACCGGTTGCTTCAGCTATAGCTTCAATAAAATCAACCATTTCTGGAATAGTATCAAACGCTTTGTGGTTTGGAGGAGATAAAACATCTTTACCAATTTCAACACCACGAATGTCTGCTATTTCTTTAGTAATTTTTGCTCCAGGTAAAACGCCACCTTTTCCAGGTTTTGCACCTTGAGAGAGTTTTAATTCTATAGCACGAATAAAGGGATTGTCTTCCACGAGTTTTTTCATCTTTTCCATAGAAAAACCACCATCTTCTGCACGAACACCAAAGTAGCCTGTTCCAAAATGAAATACCACATCACCACCATTGCTATGGTAAGGAGATAAACCGCCTTCACCAGTATTGTGGTATGCTCCAGCCATTTTTGTGCCTTTGTTAAGCGAGTCTACTGCTCTTGCAGATAGCGACCCAAAACTCATTGCAGATACATTAATAATAGAGGCAGGACGATAAGGTCTTCTACGTTTGTTATGTGCTCCAATAATTTTAGCACAAGGTAAAAAGTACTTGTCTTTAGTATTAACGTGGTCTTCTGGTATTTTATAAGGTATCATTGCATTATTAATGAAAATATGTTGATGCGTATAAATATCGCGATCTGTACCAAAACCTTCGTAATTATTTTCACCTTTTGCAGAGGCGTAAATCCAACCACGTTCTATACGATTAAAAGGTAATTCTTCTCTATTATTTGCAACAAAATACTGACGAATTTCTGGCCCAATGCTTTCAAACCAATACCTAACATGTCCAACAATAGGGAAGTTATGACTAATAGTGTGGCTACGTTGAAAAACGTCTCGAAGTGCAACGATTGCTAAAACGATTAATATCCAAAGCCACCAAGAAATGCTAGAAAGAAACGTTAGAATAGTATCCATATTTTTTTTTGAAATGTTTCATCAAAAATAAGAATAATCTTTAATTAAGATAATAAATACTATCATAAAAAAAGAACCATTGTTATTAATAACAATGGTTCTTAAATAGGTAATATAGATTGAATAATAGCTCTTGCAAGGTAAGCCCTATGCTAATATTTTCCAATACGTACTTATGTCGATTTATACGTATGGGTACGTAGTGTTTATTTTTATTATAAAGAAAGAATTAGTTCTTTATGCTGTTTTGCCCATACTGTAAGCGAATCGGTGTGCGAGGCTAAATCTAGTTTAGAAAGTATATTTGTGCGATGTTTTTGTACGGTTCTTATAGAGATTAATAACGACTCTGCAATCTCATTAGAAGAGCTTCCTTGAGCAATTAATCTAATAATTGTTCTTTCGGAAGGAGATAAGAATTTAATTTTCTTTATTTCTGGTGAAACTTCAGATTCAAAAACACTATCAAAAGTAGAACTAAAATACGTTTTGTTGTTAGATATTGAAGTGATACATTTTTGCATTTCTTCAAAAGGTTCATCTTTTAAAAGATAACCAGAGATATTTAATGTTTTTGCTTTAAAAATAAATCTACTTTCTTTATGAGAGGTTAAAACAATATATTTAGTTTTTAATTTTTTGTTTTCACATTTTTTAATAACCTCAAATCCTGTAAGTAAAGGCATTTCTATGTCTAAAATGGCAAGGTCTGGATTTAGTTTAGTAATTAACTCTAATGCAATTGCTCCATTTTCGGCAGTACCAATAACACTGTAGTTATTACTAATTAACTCTTCACAAAGTCCTTTTAGTAGCATTGGGTGATCGTCTGCAACTATTATTGTTGTTTTATTTGGCATTATTTAATTGGAATTTTTACAGTTATTATTGTGCCACTATTTAGTTTGCTGTCTATAGCGATTTCGCCTTTTAATATACGAATACGCTCGTTAATAGTTTTTAAGCCTAAGCTATTTTGTTTTTGTGCGTTTGCAACATCAAAACCTTTTCCGTTATCTCTAATTATTATTTCAATATCAGTATTTTTTGCAATTATACTAATAGATAATGCTTTTGCATTAGCATGTTTTAAACAATTATTTATACACTCTTGTATAAAGCGATAACAATTTAAAGTTTGGTCTTCATTAAAATAACTATCAATATTATATACATCTCCAGAGACAAACAAATTAGTTTGTTCGTCAACGTCTAATAGTAACTGTTCAATACTTTCGGTTAAACCTAATTGTTTTAATAATGGAGGGTATAAGCCTCTGGAAATAGCTCTTACCTCCTCTAAAATCTTGTGTGTTAGGCTGGTAATGTCTTCTTGTTTTGTGTTTTGGGCTTTCTTTTTAATTAATGTAAGTTGTTGACTTATGCTGTCATGAAGTTCTCTTGCTATGCGTTTACGTTCGTTTTCTTGTGAAATTATTAAGCCTTGAGCAAATTCTTCCTGTAATAATTTTCTCTTTTTTGCTTGTTTTAATAACCATAATAAAAATGCAATAATGGAAGCAGAGACAATTAAGAAAAACCACCATTTTTTATAAAAAAACTCAGTACTATGTATGTTTAAAAATAAAGAATTAGCTATTTTATTTCCAGAAAAATTTAAAGCTTCAATCTCTAAATGGTAATCCCCAGCAGCTAAGTTTGCAAATTGTATTGTGTTTTGATGTTTTAAATCTACCCAATCTTTATCATTATATCTATATCTGTAATTATAACCTTTATCAACAGCGCCAATGTTTTTAAGCGCAAAATCTATTTCTAATCTTCTGTTTTCTGAAGGTAAAACAATATCTGTATTGTTATTAAATAGCTTACGGTTAAATGTGTTTTTAAATGCCTTTTCAACCTTATCAAACTGATTTATTTTTAAAAGCGTTAAAACAGCAGAATCATTTTCTGCTTTCAAGTCTGATGGGTTAAAATAATTTAAACCTTTTAATGTCCCTATAAAAAAGCCATCTTTAGTTTTTAAAGCACTATAACGGTTAGCTTCAAAGTGACTAAAGCCATCTTTTTCAGAATATCTAGTTTTAGTTTTTGTCTTGGTATTAAAGGCAATAAATCCGTTAAAAGTATTAATCCACCAGATGTCATTATCAACTAAAATAGTAGCAATTCCAGCTTTAAAATCATCTTTGTAAATTGTAGTAAAAGTTTCTTTTTCTGAATTGAAAGCAACAATTTGCCCGTTTCTTGTGCCTAATAAATAACCATAATCTTTATGGTAATCTAGCATTAAAATATAAGTATCTTCTAAGTCTTTTTTGTTATTGTAAAGTTTATGTTTTTTGGTTAATAAATTGTAAGTTAATAGGCCTTTGTCTGTTCCAGCTACAATAAGATTACTATGTTTATTATATTGAATATCAAAAATAAAAAGCGAGTCTGTATCTACTAAAGCACGATGCGTTTTTGTTTGTGTGTTAAACTGCATTAAGTGATATTTTTTTGTACCATAAACAATAATGCTATCGTTTACTTTTTCCATACATATTACCGGAAAATGCTTATAATGATCTAATGTTTTGTTTTTAGTATTTACTTTTATTATTCCACCATTTCCATGAGACCATAATATACTATCCTCAAAAATAAAGTTTCTTGAGCCTATAGACTTAAACGGTTTGTTTTTATAGGTTAAAGGATAGGGTTCTATATTATCATTATTTGGGTTTAATTTAAACCAGCCGTCCATCTCACTTGCAACTAAATAGTTTACAGAGTCAAGAGGTTTGATAGTTCTAAGCTCCAGATTTGGTAAATAGTTTTTGATAGTTCTATTTGGAAACTTGTAATAATGAAGTTTACCATCTGTAGTTAGCCATGTGTATTTATTTAAGTTATTGGAGAGTACTTTAATTCCGTTAACATTTTTATAGCTAAAAAGGTGATTCTGTTTAAAGTTGCCATTATTAAAACTATTAAAAGCAATGTTATTATTATTGGAAGAAAAAACAAGAGTGTTTCCTAATTTGTCATTATATGCATTAAGATGTTTGTTAGATAAACTAATGTTTTTTACTGGTACTATGCTTTTTAAATGCTTATCAATCTTATAAAGATTTAGGTCATTATTTAAAAACAAATAGTGTTCCTCGTCTTGTATAAAAACTTCATCTATAACAATTCTTTTAGGTTTCTCTAGATTACTGTTATAAAAAGGAGCTATGGTTTTTAGTGATTTTCCGGACCAGTTAAAAATTTTAGCTGTAAAGTTATCGTCAGAAATTAGTACAAAATCATCAAAAAACAAGATTCTACTTGAGCTGTCTATTAATACTTTGTTTTCTGTAATAGGAAAGCTAAAAACTTCAGTAATGGATAGGTCTAAATCTATTTTTTTTATAGAAACTTTACTGCCTTTTTGGGACAGTAAATAATCTTCATTTTTGTAAGAATAAATGAAAGATAAACCGTCTAATGCGAACTCGATATTTTCAAAATTAACCAATTTAAATTCTGAAGTAAAAGGATTAAAAAGCAACAAGCCATAACCTTCTGTTAATTTGGTGGTTATATAAAATTGACCATCACTTCTTTTGTAAATTTGTTGGACTTGTTCAATTGTGTTTTCATAATATGGTAAATCTATATTATGAAAACTGTTTCCGTTAAAGCGTTGTAAGGATAATTTTTTATCGCTTGAAATAATTGTTCTATCATCCAGGTTGCTTCCTCCTAACCATAAAAAACCATCATTATCATAACATAACGCATAAATATTATCTATTTCAATACCATCTTGCTTAGTGTACGTTTTTTGATACAATTTATTGGATTGCGAAAAAGATGCAATAGAGAAGAAGAATAGGAAGTATAAAATACTTTTATTCATTATAAGAGAAGTTAGTTAGTAAGATAAAAGCATTGTAAATATATCTAAAAAAAACAAATAGGTAGTTTAGTTAGTAATTGTTTATAATTATTAACAAATCTAAAGGATAAAAACCTTTACAATAGTTATTTTTATACCCTACAAAAAAAGCACCAATTTGGAAAAGTACTTAAGTCAGTTAAACGAAGCACAATACGAGCCTACAGTCCAAATAAATGGACCTATGATTATTATCGCAGGAGCAGGTTCTGGAAAAACTCGTGTGTTAACGTATCGTATTGCTTACTTAATGAGTAAAGGAATAGACTCTTTTAATATCCTTGCATTAACATTTACTAACAAAGCTGCCAAAGAAATGAAAGGCAGAATTGCAGAAATTGTTGGTGATGGTGAAGCAAAAAACTTGTGGATGGGAACATTTCACTCTGTATTTGCTAAAATTCTACGTTTTGAAGGGCATCATTTAGGATTTCCAAGTAACTTTACTATTTACGACACACAAGATTCACAAAAACTTTTGGGTTCCATTATTAAAGAAATGGGACTAGAGAAAGATATTTATAAAACAAAACAAGTTTATAGCAGGATTTCTTCATATAAAAATAGTTTAATTACAGTAAAAGCATATTTTAAAAACCCAGACTTGTTAGAAGCAGATGCTATGGCTCGCAGACCAAGAATGGGAGACATTTATGCAGAATATGTAAACCGTTGTTTTAAAGCAGGAGCAATGGATTTTGACGATTTGTTACTGAGAACCAATGAGTTACTTACAAGATTCCCTCAGGTTTTAGCACAATATCAAAATAAATTTCGTTATATTCTGGTCGATGAGTACCAAGATACAAACCATTCGCAGTATCTAATTGTTAGAGCATTAGCAGATAAATTTCAAAACATTTGTGTGGTTGGTGACGATGCGCAAAGTATTTATGCCTTTCGTGGTGCTAATATTAATAACATTTTAAATTTCCAAAAGGATTACGAAGATGTTAAAATGTATCGTCTAGAGCAAAATTACCGTTCTACAAAAAATATAGTTGGTGCAGCAAACTCTGTAATCGAGCATAACCAAACAAAACTAGAAAAAATAGTTTGGACAGCAAATGATGATGGCGATAAAGTACAGGTAAACCGCTCATTAACAGATGGTGATGAAGGCAGATTTGTAGCAAGTACTATTTGGGAAGAAAAAATGACTAATCATTTAAAAAATAGTGATTTTGCCATTTTATATAGAACCAATTCACAGTCCCGTGCAATGGAAGAAGCCTTACGAAAGCGAAGTATTCCTTATCGTATTTATGGAGGCTTATCTTTCTATCAAAGAAAGGAAATAAAAGATGTTACCGCTTATTTACGATTAATTTTAAACTCGTCGGACGAAGAAGCATTAAAAAGAGTTATTAATTATCCTGGTCGTGGTATTGGCCAAACAACTATAGATAGATTAATAGTTGCTGCAAACGAAACTGGTAATACCATTTTTGGTTTGTTAGAGAACATTGATACCGTAGAGATAAATATAAATGGAGGGACTAAAAATAAGCTTAGAGATTTTGTAACGCTTATTAAAAGTTACCAAGTAATGAATCAAACAGCAAATGCTTTTGATTTGGCAGAATATGTTACTAAATCCAGTGGTTTAATAAGAGAGTTTAATAAAGATGGTACTCCAGAAGGCGTTACGCGTTTAGAGAATGTAGAAGAATTATTAAACGGTATTAAAGATTTTGTTGAAGGACAAATGGAAATTGCTGATTCTAAAGATGATTTAGCAGAATTTTTAGAAGATGTTGCATTAGCAACAGATTTAGATGGAGATAAAGGAGATCCAGATCACGTAGCATTAATGACTATTCACTCTTCTAAAGGACTAGAATTCAATCATGTATTTGTGGTTGGTTTAGAAGAAGATTTGTTTCCAAGTGCAATGAGCATGAACACTCGTAGCGAACTAGAAGAAGAACGTCGATTATTTTACGTAGCTTTGACGAGAGCAGAAAAGAAAGCGTATTTAACGTATGCTTTATCACGTTATCGTTGGGGAAAATTAGTAGATTCAGAACCAAGTCGTTTTATTGAAGAGATAGACGATGAGTTTTTAGATATTACAACACCAATAGAAGAGCGTCGCATCAATCCAATGTTATCAGCAGATATATTTGGAGATGTTGCACCAAATAAAATAAGATTTAAAAAAGCAGTACAACCAAAATTTCAAAAGAAAGTGGCAAAGAAGAAAGAACCTGTAAACTTCGAGATAAGTGTACCAAAAAAATTAAAAAAAGCTTCAGATATTGAAGCTCCAACCAGTGTAGATGAAATTCCAAATATACGTGGAAATATAAAAACTGAAGATATAGTTGTTGGATTGAAAGTAAAACATTTAAAGTTTGGTAGAGGAGAAGTATTAAACCTTGAAGGCAAAGGCGCTGATATTAAAGCAGAAATTGATTTTGAGTTTGGTGGTAAAAAGAAATTATTACTACGCTTTGCTAAGTTACAGCCTATACGTACGCGTACACGCGAGTATTAAAATGCTATTATTAATAAACAAAAGAGGCTTTTTTAAGCCTCTTTTGTTGTTTCTAATGGTTTGCCACTATAAACAATTTAAGCTTTGTCCAAGTATCAAATAAATTAGCGCCAATCCATCCATGTCCTTCATTTGGATAGAGAGTGAATTCGTGTGTAACGCCTAATTGAGTTAACTTAGCATTCATATCTATACCTTGAGAATTTGGTATTAATGGATCTATTCCACCATAAAATAAAATGGTTGGAGCAGATGTAGATTCTACTTGGTGTAATGGACTGTAAGTCTCTAAAAAAGCCGTAGATGGTGTTTCTCCAAAGTATTGCATAATCAAATCTATTTGAAAAGCAGGATTATCGTTATAAGCAGAATCGGCTAAATTTGTTGGTCCAACAATACTTGCAACCATATTTATATCATTTTCGGTATCGTAACTATAACTCCACAACATGGCTAAATGTGCACCAGCACTTACACCAACAAAACCGTAATTTTGAGAAATAAGATACTCGCTATGGTTTGCTTTTAAATGATTTATTACCGAAGTTATATCGTTAAGTTGCATTGGAAAAGGAGAAACACCTTGAGATGCTAAACGATAGTTCATATTAACAATGGCATATTCTGGAATGTCTTCTTGTGCAATCGTTTTATAAGCATTCATATCTGTTTTATCTCCAGATGTCCAACCACCACCATGAACAAGAATAAGAACTTTAGTGTTTTCGTCTCTATTTTCTGGTAGGTAAATATCGTAAACTTGCTTGCTATCAATTCCATAGGATACATTTAGCATTTGGGATGCTTCAATTGTATTAGCTGTATTTTGAGGTTCTGTTGAGGTCTCAGAATTCTCAGAACATGAAAAAATAACAATTAGTAGTAATAAAGTAAATAAATAATGAACAGATATTTTTTTCATAAACAAATTAGTATTTACTTTAGTAAACGATAGTTAAAGATACTTATTATGGCTGACTTTATTAGAATTTACGAAGAGAACCCTAATCCTAGGGAGATTAAAAAAGTTATAGACGTTTTAAAACGTGGAGGATTAATAATTTTTCCTACAGATACAGTTTATGCTTTAGGTTGCGATATTAATAATAACAAAGCCTTAGAGCGTATTGCTAGAATTAAAGGTGTTAAACTCGAAAAGGCTAAACTGTCTTTTATTTGTCATGATTTAAGTAATTTAAGCGATCATGTAAAGCAAATAGACACTTCTACATTTAAAATTTTAAAACGTGCATTACCTGGACCTTATACTTTTATATTACCAGGTTCAAAATCTTTGCCTTCAGTTTTTAAAAAGAAAAAAGAAGTAGGTATACGTATTCCTAACAATAATATTACGTTAGAAATAGTAAAGGCTTTAGGGAATCCATTAGTTTCTACATCTATTCGCGATGAAGATGAGGTTTTAGAGTATACTACAGATCCAGAATTAATTCTTGAAAAATGGGATAAGCTAGTTGATTTAGTTATAGATGGAGGTTATGGTGGAAACGAAGGTTCTACAATTGTAGATTTATCTAATGAAGAACCAGTAGTAGTTAGAGAAGGGAAAGGGAATTTAGAAATTTTTTAATTTACTATGTCATTGCGAGTAAATATGACGAAGTCAATCTCATTAAATAAAAATTAAATCTATGAAACCCATTAGTAATACAATAAATTATATAGAATTTAAAGCGCATAATCTAGAAGCAATTAAAGCATTCTACGGAAAAGCTTTTGGTTGGAAATTTACAGATTACGGAGAAAACTATATTGCTTTTTCTCAAGCAGAATCTGGATTAGATGGAGGTTTCGAAAAAACTGAAGAGGCCATTGTTAATGGTGTTTTGGTTGTGCTTTATCATAAAAATCTAATAAAAGCAAAACAAAATGTTATAGCTGCTGGCGGAAAAATTAAAGTCGACATTTTCTCTTTTCCTGGAGGTAGTAGGTTTCAGTTTATAGATCCATCTGGAAATGAACTTGCTGTTTGGATGCATGATCAAGCATAAAAAAAAGCCCAATCTTTCGATTGAGCTTTTCAGTATTATAATATGCTAAAGATTAGTTTTCTTCAGATAAGTTTTTCATTTCTGTTTCAATCATTTCATAGAACTGATCGATTTTTGGAAGAATATATATTTTAGTTCTTCTGTTTATTGCTCTATTTGTTGGAGAGTCGTTAGCAACTAAAGGTAAATGATCTCCACGACCTGCAGCAATTAACTGTTCTGGTTTTACACCTAAACTTTGTAATGCTCTTACAATTGCAGTACTACGTTTTACACTTAAATCCCAGTTGTCAATTAAAATAGAACCTTTGTAAGGTACATTATCTGTATGGCCTTCAACCATTGCTTCAAAATTAGGCTTACTGTTTATTACAGTAGCAACTTTGCCAAGAATTGTGTTTGCTCTATCGCTAATATTATAGCTACCAGATTTAAACAATAACTTATCAGATAAAGAGATAAAAACTACGCTCTTTTCAACATTAATTTCGATGTCCTCATCGTTTAAGCCAACTTCTTTCTTTAAGCTAGTAACTAAAGCAAGAGTTACACTATCCTTTTTAGTTAAAGCATCTTGTAAACGAGAAATTTTCAATTCTTTTTCTTTAATGCTTTCTAAAGATTTTTCTAAGTTTTTTGCACCTTGTGTTGTTAATACAGTCATGTCTTTAGAAGATTCTATTAAGACTTGATTGTTTGCTTTCATATCTGCAACACGTTGTTTTAATTCTTCTAAACGTGCAGAAGCAGCAGCTTCGTCTGCAAGGCACTTGTTTAGTTTAACAGTTGCAGTATTTAATAAATCTTGAGTTTCTTTTTGCTTTTCTTCAAGTGATAAAAAATCTTTTTTAGAGACACATGAACTTAAAGTCAATAGTGCTACAGCACTAAGTATTAATAGTTTTTTCATAATTATTATTGGATAAAATTAAATTTTAACACTTCAAAAGTAGCTAATTTTAATATGCTAAAAGAAGTATTAACAAAATTTTTGCTAAAAGGACTATAAATCGGTAAAGTGTTTCTTTTTACTAGCAAAATAAGACCATACCACAGATTTTGTTTTGTAATATTCGTTTTTTTTCGGAAGTGTTTTTCGTTGTTTTAAAAGTGTAGACAACCTACTATAAAAGCTAAAATGTGCTTTTAAAATGGCTAAGATGTGAGCGAATTTAAACGCTAACAAAAATTTCACACCTGCTAGGCCGTCTAAAGTTAATCTTGTTATGAGTAAACTAAAAATATTACCAGGTGCGTTTTTTGTTAATGTTGCAAGGCTATTCCTGAAATTTAGATATGTTTTTTTAGGATTTGTTGTGCTTAATGTTGCACCACCAACATGATATACTACAGACTGCGAAATATACTTAGATGTGTAACCTAAATTAAATGCTCTCCAACATAAATCTATTTCTTCCATATGCGCAAAAAACGATTCGTCGAAACCATTTAAAGCATTAAAAACGTCTTTTCTAATAAAAAAACAAGCACCAGAAGCCCAAAATATTTGAGAATTAGAATTGTATTGCCCTTTATCTTCTTCTATAGTGTCAAAAATACGACCACGACAAAATGGATAACCAAATTTATCTATAAAGCCACCTGCTGCTCCAGCGTATTCAAAATGTGTTTTCTTTTTGTAGTCTAATATTTTTGGTTGAATAATGGCTGTATTGTCTTCAGCATTAAAAGTGTGAATAATAGGAGTGAGCCAGTTTTTTGTAACTTCTATATCGCTATTAACTAAACAAAAAACATCTTCTTCTAAATGTTTTAAGGCATCATTATAACCTTTAGCATAGCCACCATTTTCTTTGTTCTCAATAATTTTTATTTGAGGAAATTCAGCTTTAATAAAAGTAATAGAATCATCTGTAGACGCATTATCTGCAACATAAATAGTTGCTTCTTGAGAATGTGCAACAATAGAAGGTAAGAACTTTTGTAAAAGTGCTTTTCCATTCCAATTTAATATGACTACTGCTGTTTTCAATTTTTGTTAGTCTGTTTTACTTTGAATTAAGTTATAGAAGAGATTTGTTTATTTACCAATTTCATCTATTAACTTATTTGGATTTGGCTTGTTTTTCTCCCAAGCCTTCTCTAAGTATTTATATAATAGATAACAACTTAAAAAACCAAAAGGTAACATTAATAAGCCAAGTAGAGTCTCATTGAAAGAGTCTATATAACCTGGAGCAATAATTTCGGCAGCCATTCCTAATATAAAACTAAACAACACAATTCCTCCATAATAAGAGACAATTCCTAAAATTGTAAATCCCCATTTACTTTTATTGTATTTTTCTGCTAATTTGTAATAGTATTTACCTATCCAATACAGTAATATCAATCCTAACATATTTTTTCATTTAATTTTATACTTATTCCTTTGAATTAGAAAATTCATATAAACCGCTATTATTTATTTCATACTATAATCAGGAATATCTTCCAAAAACTCATACTTTTCAGCTTTAAAATCCATAATACAATAATAATGATTTAATCCATTCGTCACCATAAGATATGTTGCGTTTAAAGCTAAATTGTATCGTGCTACTTGATCAAAAGTATCTTGTTTAATTTTTATTTTTGGTGCTTTACATTCTACAATTAGGTGAATACTTCCATCTGGATTAAAAATTACAATATCGTAACGTTTCTTTAAATCGTTGACTTTAAGTTCTTTTTCAACGTTTATAAGCGAAATTGGGTAACCTTTAACATCCATTAAGTACTGCACACAATGTTGCCTAACCCATTCTTCGGGTTGTAAAATCACAAACTTTTTACGAATAGCATCGAATATAGATACTTTATTTTCGCTATTTTTGAAACGAAAGGTAAACTTTGGAAAATTGAGTACTTGCATCAAAGCAATTTATAGTTTTTTCAAAGTTAAGCTTCAACAATCAAAAACCAAATAACAAACGCTATTTATTCGTTCAATTTTGGAATTTGAAATTATTTAATTTGGAATTTACACTACTTTGGACGAAGTCAAAAAAATTGTAACAGACATAAGGAATAAGAATCTTGCACCTATTTATTTACTAATGGGAGAAGAAGCATATTACATTGATAAAATTTCAGATTTTATTCAAGACAATGTGCTCGCTGAAGAAGAGAAAGGTTTCAACCAAATGGTTTTATATGGTCGCGATGTTACTATAGAAGACATTGTTGGTAATGCTAAGCGTTTTCCTATGATGGCTGATAGGCAAGTTGTTATTGTAAAAGAAGCTCAAGATTTATCGCGTACTATCGATAAATTAGCAGATTATGCTAAAAACCCACAACCTTCTACAGTTTTAGTTATTTGTTATAAATACAAAAGTATAGATAAGCGTAAAGCTGTTTATAAAACCATAAAAAAAGCAGGTGTAGTTTTCGAGAGTAAAAGGTTGTACGACAATCAAGTACCAGATTGGATAAGAAGAACACTATCTACCAAAGGCTATAAAATAGCACCAAAAGCATCGCAAATGCTAGTGGAATTTTTAGGTACAGATTTAAGTAAAATTAATAACGAATTAGAAAAGCTTCAGATTGTTTTGCCTCAAGGCACTGAGATTTCTCCATTACATATTGAAGAGAACATAGGTATTAGTAAAGACTATAATAATTTCGAATTACGAAAAGCTATTGGTTCGCGTAATGGTGCGAAAGCATTTAAAATTGTTAATTATTTTGGCGATAACCCAAAAGACAACCCAATGGTAGTCACAGTTTCGTTGCTATTTAATTTCTTTTCGCAATTACTGCAATTACATGGTATGAATGATAAATCGCCTAGAAGTGTAGCTTCTGCTTTGCGAGTGAATCCTTATTTTGTTAACGAATATTTGGATGCCGCACGTAATTTTCCAATGCGAAAGGTTAGTGGTATTATTGCTGTTCTTAGGGAGTTTGATGTAAGAAGTAAAGGTGTTAATTCTAATGCTGTACCGCAGAAAGATTTATTGAAAGAGTTACTGGTTAGGATCTTGAATTAATGGTCTAACGTTTTTGCGTTATATTTATAGCACATTATTCAAACTATTTCAAAATGAAACTATTAAAATACACTTTCCTATTATCTATTCTTGTTGTAATGTCTTGTAAGGAGAAAAAAGAACAAGAAGCTTTGTTTCCTGTAGATAAAACTAAAGTTAATAATAATTCAAAAACAGTATCGTTAGAACTACTTTGGAAAACAGATGCGTTACTTACAACATCAGAAGCTGTAAGGCACAACGAGAATAAAGATGTTATTTATGTTGCTAATATAGGTGCAGTACCTCCAAATGCTAAAGATGGAGATGGTACTTTGTCTATAATAGATACCAATGGAAAAATAGTAACCCAAAATTGGGTAACTGGTTTAAATGCGCCTAAAGGAATGAATATATTCAATGGCAAACTTTACGTAGCAGACATTGACGAAGTTGTAAAAGTTGATATTGAATCTGGAACCATAGAAAAGCACTTTAAAATTGAAGGATCAAAGTTTTTAAATGATATAGATATTGATGCTCAAGGAAGTGTTTATGTAACAGATACGTATGGTAATAAAATTTATAAAATAACTAATGATGAAGTTACCGAATGGAAAACGTTTGGAGATTTTAATCCAAATGGTATTTTTGTAGAGAACAATCGCATACTAGCAGTGTCTTACACTAAAGGAGATTTTATAGCTATAGATAAAGAGACAAAAGTAGAAACACTTTTAGCAAAAGGTATAAAAGGAGGAGATGGTATTGTCTCTATTGCAGAAGGTTATATTGTCTCTAATTGGGAAGGCGAAGTTTACTTTGTTTCAAAAACCTTAAAAGGCGAAGCTGCTACAAAAATTTTAGATACTAAAGACGAAAAAATTAATGCAGCAGATATTGCTATAATTCCAAATAAAAACATTTTGCTAATACCTACGTTTTTTGCTAATACAGTAGATGCTTATAAAATTAATGTGAATTAATAATTTTTGTTATGAAGAATAGAATGCTTGTTGCCATAATGGTAGAATATAGAAGAGCAACAGTAGAACTTAAAAATATTACTTCTAATTTAAATGAAGACGAGTTTTCTAAAATCAGAGATTTAAAAACTATAGATCCAGATTGTAAATCTATTCTAACAGTAGTAAACCATTGTATTCAATGTGGTTATACTTATGCGAATTATATTGATGCTCTAACTAAAGATAGTACTTGGCTGGAGTATGATAAAACGAATACAAATCCATTACTTGCTATTGAAGAACTGGATAAGATGTTGGATTACACCGAAAGTATTTTAGAAAAAATAAGTCATTTTACAGATAAAGAATTACAGCAATTTCAAATTAAAGTAAGATGGCAAGTTACTTACGATGTAGAGCAACTATTAGAGCACGCAATTGTACATGTTTTAAGACATCGCTTACAAATAGAGAATTTTCTTAAAGACTAGTATTTGATTTCTTGTATAATCCAAACTATGAAAACTAATGTTATACTAAGTGAGCCTTTGCTGAGCATAGACGAAGCCTTGAAGTAATAATTAATTCTAAAATGAAATATTACTACGTTTACATACTAGAATGTTCAGATAATTCTTATTATACAGGAATGACAAATGACATTGAAAGAAGGTTAGTACAACATAAAACAAAAAGAAGTAGAGATAGTTATACAGCTAGTCGATTGCCAATAGAGTTAGTTTGGCATCTTCAATGTACAAATCCAACAGAAGCTATAAAAATTGAAAAACAAATAAAAGGCTGGACACGAAAAAAGAAAAAAGCTTTAATTAATGAGAACTGTCAAGATTTAATAGCATTTTCTAAAAATTATACTGAATTTGGTCACCCAAGTAAACGAGAATAGTCTTCGACAAGCTCAGACTGACACTATCACTAGTAGTTGTCTTTTAAGGTTGTTTAATACAGAGAAAGTTAAATTTTAAGTAATATTACAACTATAAAAATTTTTGTCACACTGAGCTTGTCGAAGTGCATCATTATAAGAAAGAACATTATTAGTAAACAAGAATAATCTTCGACAAGCTCAGACTGACAGTTTAGTCTTAATTTGTCTTTTAATGTTATTTAATATTGAGAAAGTTAATTTTTAAGTAATATTACAGCTATAAAAAAACTTTGTCACACTGAGCTTGTCGAAGTGCATCATTATAAGAAGGAACATTATTAGTAAACAAGAATAGTCTTCGACAAGCTCAGGCAGATAGTTTAGCATTAATTTATCTTTTAAGGTTGTTTAATACTGAGAAAGTTAAATTTTAAGTAATACTAGAACTATAAAAAAGCTTTGTCATACTGAGCTTGTCGAAGTGCATCATTATAAGAAAGAACACTATTTATAAACAAGAATAATCTTCGACAAGCTCAGGCAGATAGTTTAGCATTAATTTATCTTTTAAGGTTGTTTAATACTGAGAAAGTTAAATTTTAAGTAATACTAGAACTATAAAAAAGCTTTGTCACACTGAGCTTGTCGAAGTGCATCATTATAAGAAAGAACACTATTTATAAACAAGAATAGTCTTCGACAAGCTCAGACTGACACTATCACTAGTAGTTGCCTTTTAAGGTTGTTTAATACAGATAAAGTTAAATTTTAAGTAATATTACAACTATAAAAAACCTTTGTCACACTGAGCTTGTCGAAGTGCATCATTATAAGAAGGAACATTATTAGTAAACGAGAATAGTCTTCGACAAGCTCAGGCAGATAGTTTAGCATTAATTTATCTTTTAAGGTTGTTTAATATTGAGAAAGTTGATTTTTAAGTAATAACACAACTATAAAAAACCTTTGTCATACTGAGCTTGTCGAAGCGCATCATTATAAGAAATAGCATTATTAGTAAACGAGAATAGTCTTCGACAAGCTCAGGCAGATAGTTTAGCATTAATTTATCTTTTAAGGTTGTTTAATATTGAGAAAGTTAATTTTTAAGTAATAACACAACTATAAAAAATTTTGTCATACTGAGCTTGTCGAAGTGCATCATTATAAGAAAGAACACTATTTATAAACAAGAATAGTCTTCGACAAGCTCAGACTGACACTATCACTAGTAGTTGCCTTTTAAGGTTATTTAATATTGAGAAAGTTAATTTTTAAGTAATATTACAACTATAAAAAAACTTTGTCACACTGAGCTTGTCGAAGTGCATTATTATAAGAAATAGCATTATTAGTAAACAAGAATAGTCTTCGACAAGCTCAGACTGACAGTTTAGTCTTAATTTGTCTTTTAATGTTATTTAATATTGAGAAAGTTAATTTTTAAGTAATATTACAACTATAAAAAAACTTTGTCACACTGAGCTTGTCGAAGTGCATCATTATAAGAAAGAACATTATCAGTAAACGAGAATAATCTTCGACAAGCTCAGACTGACAGTTTAATATTATTTTGTCTTAAAAAATAAAACTATAAAATGAAAAAGATTTTGTTAATATTAGTACTAGTAGTATTCTCCTGTAAATCTGCGCAAACACTTCCAGATCCTCTAGAAGCAGGTTGGGAAGGAGAGAAGGTATGCGAAGTCTTAAGTGAAATGAAAGCACAACGCATATTAAAATGCACGTTTCCGCCAAACGTAGGACACCAAAAACATTATCATAAACCACATTTTGGATATACGTTAGCAGGAAGTACTTTCCAGATAACAGACCTAAAAGGAACACGTAATGTTCCTGTTGCAACAGGTGTTAATTGGTCTAAAACAGAAATAAGCGAACATGAAGTACTTAATATTGGAGACAGTACAGCAGTATTTTTAATTATAGAACCTAAATAAGATAGTTCATTAATAGTCTAACATGAAAAAGCAACTCTTTCGAGTCACTTTTTTTATTAATTAAATATAGGAATAGCTTATTTACAAGCATCATATTCTTCAATAATATTGATTAAATTTTCAACATTTTTTAAATCGAATTCATTGTTTTCTATATCCTCAGAAAGTGTTTTGCAATCCTCTTTTAAAAATTTTGAAAAAGCTTCAGAAGCTTTTTCATTATTACGACCATCTATCATAAAACCAG
Organism: Lacinutrix sp. Bg11-31; assembly: GCF_002831665.1. Lineage (NCBI taxonomy): Bacteria > Pseudomonadati > Bacteroidota > Flavobacteriia > Flavobacteriales > Flavobacteriaceae > Lacinutrix > Lacinutrix sp. Bg11-31. Next base: position 1,497,774 of record NZ_CP025118.1, on the reverse strand, counting down.
CATCTTTATTTTTAAACTTGATAACGTAAATATCTTTGTCACCTGGCTTTACTAATAATTGATGTCCATTTATTTCTTTTACTTCTTTGTAAAAATAAGAGTTATTAAAACCTAAACTCATTGCGTTAGATAATTTTTTAAGTGCATTTCCTTTGGTTTTCATACCATAGAAACAAGCCTTTTCGCCTTCAATTTCTGTACAGAAAGAAGCACCTTGCTTTGCCATTAATTTTTTAGTACGTTTTCTTCCTTTAGCATTTGTGTATTTAACGCTTACAGTTTTTCCGTAGTTATCTATAGCATCAATATCTGCTATTCCGCTTTGTGTTTGGCTTTCGTCTAAAGATAGTTTTTCGAAAATAGCATAAAGAGTACCTTCAAAAACTTCACCTTCTTTATCTGTAGCAGAGCCAGAAACACCATATAAATTAATACTGTTTTCTTTAGCTATTTTAACCTTTTCGTTCCTTAATTCTCTTCCTTTTGTTTTAGCCTCACGACCTAATTTATAACCACGTCCAACTAACTCTTCAATAAAAATTTTGGCTTGAGAGTTTGAAAAACGACCAGTCATCATTGTTTTAGAACCATAATCGTATGAGAACTCTTGGTCAGTGTATGTTTTTACAGTAGTTTCTGTACATGTAGAACATCCAGAAGCAGTAGCAACTGTTATGCCATCTAAATCTTTCGCAACATAATAACTAGTACGATTTGGATTCATTTGATAAATAACTTTACCAACAATTTTTGTGCCTTGAGATCCACCAAAAACAACGGTTCCATTATCTTTTACATGTGGATTATATGCACCAATTGCTTTTTGTCTCGTTGCAGCATCTGCTTTAGCAGAAACAACTGCTTTGGTGTATTTATCGCTCAATTTTTCACGCTCTTGAGCAAAAAATGCAGCAATTTTATCTGTTTTTAAACCGCTAGCATCTAAAAGTTCATATTTAGAACTTAATAGCTTAACAATTAATTTTGTGGTGTTAAATGAAGTCATTAATACTTCGTATGGAATTTCGGTAACTTTTCCATCTACAGATGTCATTTCTAACCATTGAAAACCTTCAAGGTTTGAAGCAGATAAGCCTTTAAAAGCAACATCGAATACTTTTTCGCCATCTAATGTTTTAAATTTATAAAAGTTACGAGTGTCATCATTTACTTTTGCAACAGCGTTACCATCGATAGTTAAAAGGCCTTTTTTAAGCTTGATTTTTTGACCAAAAGTAAGTAATGGTAATACTAGTAAAAGTGTGAAAATAATTTTTTTCATGTTTGGGTTTTATATGTTTAAGGTGAATAATCCAAGAAGTGTACCAAAGAAAAATTCACATACGAAAGTAGTTAAATTTATTAGAACGTATATATTGTTTGAATTTTGCCTTATTTCCTTTAGGTGTTAATTATTAGAATGTTGCCGTGTTTTTGGTTAAGAAGTTGTGTTGCTAATTAGAGATAAGCTATAGGTTTTTAGCTTTTAAAAAGATAACTTCGCTTAGATGTAATATATAAAGGGTTAAAGCGGTTTTATAGTAACGCGATATTAGCTGTAAACTAAAAAAATATGCAGATAGAACACGAATTTTACCACGGAACTTCATCTCTGTTTATCGAATCAATTTTAAAAAATGGTTTAGGCGGAGTGAACCCTAATCTGAAATTTAAAAATATTGAATTGTTAAAATTTATTTACGGTCAATGCGAAAACACATTATTTAATGAGGAAAAATATAGTGTTTTAATGAGAGAAACGACTTTAGCAATGATTAGGCAAACTGACTTAATTAGTCGGATAGAAAATAAAGAAGATGAAATTTTTAATTTCAGACACAAAGAAATATATGTTTCATTATCTGAATTTAAAGCTATAACTTATTCTGTGACTAATAAAATAGGTAGCGAAATATTACAAAGGAGTTACGACTTGTACCAACTATTAGTTGAGAATAAAATAAAAGTTAATATACCTAAAGAGTTAAACTACTATGGAATTGAAAAGATAGAAGTTGAGAAACTAAAACCTTTATTAATAAAAACTAAAAGAATACAGAAAGATAATTTAATTCAAGAAAATGGACTTGACGGAGAAGAATTCATAGAAATTCTAAATGAACATTATGAAAAAATGACTAAAAATGATAAGTTTATTAACTTTCAATATATGAATTTTGGACTAAAAAGACCAGTAGCTATTGAAAGACAAGAAGTTTATGAAATAAAATACAATGGAAATATAAGGGAAAGAGATTTTGAATATAAACTAGTCGAATATGAAAAATCTACTGCTAACAACATACAAAAACCACACAACGAATCATACACAACAACATCAAGCAAACCCTAACGAACACTAAATAAATACTAAATAATTTTAAAAATCACGTACAAAAACGACAAAGTAATTAAACGTTAGAGAGAACCTTTTAAATTAAATATGGGTGAAACTATTTCCCACCACTCATTACTTTAGCCAAATAACTAGCATCTTTAGAAACACCACCCAAAGTAGCAGAACCGCGAGTATACATCCAAGGTAAGCCAATAAAATATAAACCTTTTATATTACTGACTCCTCTATGGTTTTTTGGGTAACTATTTGCATCCAATTCTAAGCCTTCTATCCATTTAAAATTTGGTCTATAACCTGTTGCCCAAATAATATTTTTAATGCTAGAGACTTTTTTGTTTTCAAAAATAACGTTGTCATTTAAAGCATCTTTAGTTCTCCCAACAGCGATTACATTTTTTCTGGCAAGAATACCTTTAACATCTGTACCAATTACTGGTTGTGTAGAAGAGTTAATTTTTTTTCCTATCCAACTGTATTTACTATAACTTAAAAAGCCAACCAATGTAAACCACCACCATAATGTTTTGCCTAAAATATGCTGTGGCAATGATCTTACGGTAGTATCTCCAGAGAAATAAACGGTTCTAGATTCGTTTTTAGAAACCTCGTTTAGTATTTGATATCCAGAATCTCCACCACCAACAACCAAGGCGTCTCCTTCTTGTAATTGGTCTGCACTTTTGTAATAATTACTATGCATTTGTAATGTGTTTTCCGACACTTTAGTATGGCAAGGAGGTGTATAAGGGATATGAAATGGACCAGTTGCTACAACAACGTTTTTGGCTTTAATTTCTCCATTTTTATGTGTAATATGAAAACCTTTTTCGGTTTTGCGAACAGACGTAATTAACGTATTAAGTTGCATTGGAATATTAAATTCCTCTACATAAGATTTAAAATAGTTGGCAACTTCAACTTTAGTAGGATAGTGTCCTTTTGGAGCATCAAATTTTAAACCTGGTAAATGGTTGTATTCGGTTGGTGTAAATAGTTTTAAAGAATCCCATCTGTTTAGCCACGAAGCACCAATTTCTCCTTCACCATCGATAACTACAAACTTTTTTTTCATCAACTGTAAATGATAAGCCATAGATAATCCTGCTTGTGCTCCACCAATTACTACATAATCCAACATCTTTTTGCTCGTTTTAATTCTTTACAAAAGTAGACACAATTATAGAAACTATGAGGTCTTATGTTAATTATAAAATTAAACTTATTAGGTTAATATTTCTTTTGTATTATAATACACGTTAATTGGTTATTAAAGTTTTAAATGCGATTGTAACATATAATCACGTATTTATACTCATAGCGCTTTGACTATGAGGTGTTAGTTTTGTTATGTGATAATTCTAATATAACTCAATATGAAATCCAACTTCGTTTTAATCTTAAGTTTACTTTACATTTTAACAACAAGCTGTAAAGGCAAAAACCCAGAAATAGTAGTTTTAAATAATTTGGATAGTCTAGAAGTTTCTAAAAGAGATACTATCATAGCAAAGACTATACCTACAAATTCTTTTTTATCTTTATCTCATGCACACTTAGATAGAGGAAGAGGTTATACAAAGTTTGGTAGCCATAATGACACAGGAGATTTGCCACATCATAAAAATGCTACTAGTGTTGAGAACGTTACACAAATGTTAGATAATTTGTGAGGGTTAACTATGGATATTCCATTGCAGTATTTACCTGGTAATAACAATTCGCTTGGTGGTGATTATAATTCCTTTTAGGATATTGAAGGAGATAATCCGTGTATCTGTAGATAAAAACACTACAGATACACGGCCAATATTACATGATATTAGCGGTAATGCTAAAATTTCTAATGTGGACTTTAATAAACAGTTTGGGTTTTATTCGACAGATTTAACTGTAGAGGAGAAACGTTAAAAATTATAGCATTAAATACTGTTATTTTTACTAGTGGGTACTATAAATATGATGATTTGTTAATCAAAAAAAAGCAGCACAGTTACAGTTTAATTGTCTCGAAGAAACACTAGATGTATTAGACAATAACACAGTTGTTTTAATGATGATGCATATTCCAACAGGATTAGATAATTATGGAGGTTTAATGTGGAATAATAGAGAGACTGTGAATATTACTAAAGATAGGGATACTTTATCATTATCATTTCAAAATGTATTTTTAGAATTAGTAGATAGTAAGAAAACACAAATTAAAGGAATACTTACAAGTCACACACATTTTGATGGACTTAGATGTTTATACAATAGTGATAGTGCAGATGCTAAAAAGCTTATTGCTGTTAGTCTTTGTACACCAGAAATTACTATTAACCATGGTAATAATCCTGGATTTAAACTCTTTGAATACAATGCGGATACTTTAGATGTTTTACAACTTAGTTATGCAAAACCTACAGTTTCTAGTGGTCAATTTGAATTTTTTGGTGATAATTATAGTTTTAAAAACACTTATGTAATTAGTGATCCAAAGGAAATTATTTACGAAAGTATTGCAGGTATGGATTCTGAAGAGGTTGTAGAATATATGAGCGAAATTTTAGCTGTAAAAAATTATAAAACTAATAAAATTGTAAGGACATATGATTTTATGAAAGTAATGAATGTATTGAAGAATCAATAAATTATATTAGAATGTTTATACCTATAATTATTTATCATCTCCTACATAAACTACAATCGAATTAGCAATCATATCATGTATTGCTCTTTTTTTAGAATCTCCTCCAATTGTAAGTAATGATATTGTACCAAGTAATGTTTTAACAATAAATCTAATTATAGCAATATGTAATGCAATTTTGTTTTGAGAATCATCATTTTTTTCGACTCTAATATCGCAAAACATATGTCCAATACTCGCTCCAAAAGCACTAACCATTATGGGCTCGTAAAGCAAGACAATTAGAACAAGAATACTGGATCTTAAGATGCTGTTTTCTCCATCAAAAGCATTAAATAATACCATTGCAGAATACAAAAGCATCATTAAAAAAAATAAATCAATTGTAGCAGCTTTTACTCTTTGAAACACTCCAGCCAAGTTTTTATTTTCCATTTATTAGTATCGTTTAATTTAACTCTTCTAATTCCATATTAAAATCGTACTGTAAATCTTCATGAAGCTTTAAAACCTTTTTGGTAATCGCTTCAATATTTCGATCGTAAATATTGGTTAGCGTTGTGTTTCTAGATATTGAAGGCTTCATAGCTTTTAACTTTTTACAAAAGTAGAGTAGGAGTTCTACTTCGGTTTCTTTGTTAAGCGAATAGCGAATGTACTTTTTAGTATTTCTTAGTATTTTACGAACACTTTTTTTAATGTAGAAATAACTGTCTGTGTTTATGGTTTCAAACTGCTCGTCCATTTCTTCTTTTACGGTTTCAATATAACCAGCTTCGCTGTCTGCTTCAAAAAGTAAATAAGTGAGTAGTTCTTTGTTTTCCTTTTTAAAACGCGATAAACGCAAGCAAAGCTCTGCAAGTTCTTCGTTAGACTTGTGTTTTAACTCTTTTCTTATAGTAACTACTGAAACTGCTTTCATCCAAAAAAATACTTTTTTGTGTTCCCATGAAAACGGGAACCTTTTGTTTATTGTGTAGATTCCTGCCTACGCAGGAATGACAAGTTACACTTTGTAATGCTTTTTAATGGTGTTTTTTACCTTAAACAAGCGCATTAAGCCAATTAATAAAATAATTGGAGCAATTATTAACAATGCTATTCCAAGGCTTTTAAGCTCTGTTAAAAACTCTAGCTTTAATATGGTAAAACCAGAACCTAGAAATACAATAAACGTTCTAAAATAAGCTAAAAAAGTACGTTCGTTTGCAAGTTTAGTGCGTTCTATGGCAAGCCAATCTCCTGTGGTTAGATTGTTTTCGTTTATCATAAATTTATCCTTTAAGCAAATTTACACTTACTGTCGCTAATTCACTATCTGGAAATCTAGAAAAATGGTTTGGATCTGGTTTTAGTCCAGCTTCTTCTGCTACTTTATTAAAAATAGCGACTTCCAAAATATATTGATCGCTATAACCATGTGTAGCATCGTATGCAGTTGCTGCTGTCTTACTAATGTTTTTAGCTGTTAATTCTGGCGCTATAGTATGTAATTCTATAATTAGTAATCCAAACTGTTCTACATAAGGTTTCCACTTTTGTAAATGTTCTAGTAAAGAATCTTCAACCAAGTTATTATTAATACGTTTGCCTTTATATGCAAATGCACCAGACGAATTACTTACACGATTTGTGGGCTTTTTTGGAGCTTCCCAAATACGATTATGATCTAAAAAAGTACGCACGTTTAATAAGTCTTTCAACTCAATATTATAATCTTCTCTTAAATCTTTTGCTAATAAATCAGGTCTGCCAATGTCTCCCCAAATTACTTTAGCCCAAATATCTGCTTTTATTAAATTGGCTCGTGTTACTTTTAGTGCAGCTTTATTAAAATCTGCTCCAACGAGTAATAATGGATATTCTTCAAGCATTTTACCGCGAAGTGTTTGGTGTTCTATCACATCGAATATGTGTTGAATAAAAGCACCATTACCACAACCCATATCTAAAATTCCTTTTGGTTGCTCGTCTATAGGTTTGTTAAAAAGCTTAATAATTACTTGATCTATTACCTTAAAATAAGTAGAATGTGCGCCTCCACTTCCCCAAACATTCATTTCTCTGTGTACATGTTTTTCGGTTTCACCATCTTTAGATTTTAACACTAATGGATTACCAAAAAGCAACTCGTCTAACTGTAAAAATGTAGGTAAATAAGAAACGGTTACACCATAGGCTGAAGCGCGTTTGGCAAAAAACAAACCTTTATCTGTAAACTGGTAGTTCCCGTTTTTCTTTTTAAACCATCCTAAATAACTTAAGAAGTCTAATATTTTTTTAAAGCTTTCAGGATCTTTATGGTATTCTTCTGCAGAAAAAGAAGCTTCCATAAAGTATTTATGAAACAAGCCGTTAACGCCCAACATTACCGTAATTGGTGCAACAATACAACCTTCAATATGTTTTAAAACTTGTTGTTCTACTGTATTTTCTTCAGGTTTATTTAAGCCGTAGTTATCGCTGTATTTTTTAAAAACACGTTCTAAAACAATAAAGGCATCACTTCTTATATGTTCTACAGGAAAATGTACTGCATAGTTTAAAATAGTTACAGCATCTTCGTAAAGGTGTGCAAGAGCAAAAGCAGTTTCACTGTTTTTATTAGTAGAATAGGTAACTGTATTGTTTTTGTTATCTAATTTTTGTTCTAGCCAACCTTGCGAACAGAGTACGCGAAGTGCAACATTTAAATAACCTTCGTTAGCTGTAAAGTGTGAAACTAGTTTAGAGAGTTCTACTGTTTTGTTTTTCAACAGAAAAGCTAAAACACCTTTTTTGTGTAACGAAAACATTGTGGTTGCAGTTGCAATGCCATCAAGATGTCTGAAAATATTTCCTCTTAGTTGAACTTTATCTTTTTTTGTTAGCATTTTTGATGTTTTAGAACTTAAAATGAAATATTAGTTTAGGATTTATTTTTTTGTGATTTGTGTTCAAGATACAGTTCCGTTTCAATGAACTATATCATTCATAAACGAAGTTAGCTTATTTTCTTTATAAAGTCAACTAAAATAAAGCCTTCAAAACACATCATAATTTAAAGCATAAAAAAAGCGCTTACTAAAAGTAAACGCTCTGTTTTTATGCTGAAATACTATCTCAATTTAGGATAGTCATCAGGATTATTTTCGTGCATTACTTCGTAAATAGCTTCATATATATCTTCGGCTGAAGGTTTAGAGAAATAATCGCCATCTGTACCATAAGCAGGTCTATGTTGTTTTGCTGCTAATGTTTTTGGTGCAGAATCTAAATATTGATAACCGTTTTGCTTGTTTAATATTTCATCTAACAAATAAGCAGAAGCGCCTCCAGGAACATCCTCATCTATAATCATTAAACGATTTGTTTTTTCTAAACTCTTAACCACATCATGGTTTATATCGAAAGGTAATAGAGATTGCGCATCTATAACCTCTACATCAATACCAACTTGCAATAATTCTTTTGCCACTTCTTGTACTATTCTTAAGGTAGAACCGTAAGATAAAATAGTAATATCGTTTCCTTCTTTTACAGTTTCTACAACACCAATTGGTGTTTTAAACTCTCCAAAATTAGTAGGTTTTTTTTCTTTTAATCTGTAACCATTTAAACATTCTACAACTAGAGCAGGCTCGTCGCTTTCTAACAACGTGTTATAAAAACCAGCAGCTTTAGTCATGTTTCTTGGTACTAAAACATGAATACCACGAATTAAGTTTAAAACGCCTCCTAATTGCGAACCAGAATGCCAAATACCTTCTAGTCTATGTCCACGAGTACGTACAATTAATGGTGCTTTTTGGCGACCTTTTGTTCTGTAATGCACTGTGGCAAGATCGTCGCTCATTATTTGTAATGCATACATGATATAATCTAAATACTGAATTTCTGCAATTGGTTTTAAACCACGCATTGCCATTCCTATACCTTGACCTATAATTGTAGCTTCACGAATTCCAACATCTGCCACACGTAACTCTCCGTATTTTTCTTGTAAACCTTCTAAACCTTGATTTACATCTCCAATATTTCCAGCATCTTCACCAAAAATTAATGATTGCGGATATTTACTAAAAATGGCATCAAAATTATCTCTTAAAACCACACGACCATCAACTTCTTCGTTGCTGCCATCGTAAATAGGTTTAATTTCTCTTATATGCTTTGCAGCAGAAGCAGTTTCATTATGTAAATGCGAACTGTATTTTGGTTGAACGACACTAAAATAAGTGTCGATCCATTGTATTAATTGTGTTTTTGCAGCAGAATTTTCTGAAACTAAATATCTTAAAACGCGTCTTGATGCAGAAACTAAGTCTTTACGAGAAGGTTCTAGAATAGCAAGTAAATCGTTATTAATTTTTTCAATAAATACTCTATTAGTACTTGATGCTGCTACTTGAGATAGTATTGCAGTAATTTCTGTGCGCTCAGTTAAAATTGGATTTAAGTAAGCATTCCAAGCGGCTTTTTTACCCTCTCTAACTGCTTTTTTAATTCCTTTTTCTATAGTTATTAATTCTTCGTCTGTAGAAATTCCGGTTTCTATCATCCATTTACGCAATTGTACATTACAATCGGTTTTTGCTTCCCAAGCCAAACGTTCTTTATCTTTATAACGTTCGTGAGATCCAGAAGTAGAGTGGCCTTGTGGTTGCGTTAATTCATTTACATGTATTAAAACAGGAACGTGTTCTGTTCTTGCAATTCTAGCTGCTTCTTGATAGGTTTCAATAAGTGCAACATAATCCCAACCTTTAACGCGAAGAATTTCGTAGCCTTTGGCTTCATTATCACGTTGGAAACCGCTTAAGATTTCAGAAATATTTTCTTTTGTTGTTTGGTGTCTTGCGTGAACAGAAATACCATAATCATCATCCCAAACACTAACAACCATTGGTACTTGTAAAACACCAGCAGCATTAATGGTTTCGAAAAATAAGCCTTCACTTGTACTTGCGTTTCCTATAGTTCCCCAAGCAATTTCATTTCCTTTATCAGAAAATTTATCAGTATTAATTCCTTTTACATTTCTGTAAATTTTAGAGGCTTGTGCTAAACCTAAAAGTCTTGGCATTTGTCCTGCAGTAGGTGAAATATCTGCACTTGAGTTTTTCTGTTTTGTAAGGTCGTTCCATTGGCCATTTTCGTCTAAACTAAAAGTAGAAAAGTGTCCACCCATTTGGCGACCACCAGACATTGGTTCTAGAGATAAATCTGTATTGGCATATAAACCAGAGAAAAAGGTTTGGATATCTAATGCTCCAATAGCCATCATAAACGTTTGGTCTCTATAGTATCCAGATCTAAAATCGCCATTTGCAAAGGCTTTTGCCCAAGCTAATTGTGGTACTTCTTTTCCATCACCAAAAATTCCAAACTTGGCTTTACCAGTTAAAACTTCTCGTCTACCAAGCAAGCTGCATTCTCGACTTGTAACAGCAATCTTATAATCTTCTAAAACTTGTGCTTTAAAATCATTAAAGGATAACTCTTTTTTTAAGTCGGAATTTGTGCTCATAGTTGTTGGTTTTTATAAATACAAATCTAGCAAATAAAAGTGATTTTCGCAATATGAAACTATCTTAAAAAAATGATAATTTTTTAATAATACTACAATTTAATTGCGAATAATTCAGAATTATGCAATAATTAAAAAAAAAGTTAAGAATTGCTTAATCTTTTAATACCATCTTCTGGTAAATAATTTAAGTAGTGTCTTTGGAGACAAAGTAACAATAAAACGAATGCTCTGGTCGTAGTTTGGTTGTGCTATTTCCCATCCTAAATTAGAATATACAGGAAGGTAGAGTTCAAAATAGTCTTCAACTAAGTTTAAACGGATTCCTGCATCGTAAACAAATTTAGGGTTCTTGTTGTGGTTTTTTACCAATCCTAAATCACCATAAGCCATAATATAGCGCCAAATAGTTGTGCTTGTATTCGCAGTTGTAATCCATTGGTTAGCAAATGCTGGCTCTAATTGCGATTTAAAACCACCTTCTGAAACAACCAATTGCTGACTTAATAATCCTGCTTCTTCAGAGCGACCTATATAATCGTAATCGAATAAATAATCTGTAGGTCTATCTAAAGCAAAGCTGTAGAAATTTGTAGTTTCATGAGTTTTATTATATAAAAACGATCCAGCGTATAAGCGCAAATTGTATTGCCTATTGCCTTCGGTTAGTTTTCTAAATTCTGCAGTAGCAGATAATTTACCAAAGTTTTTAGCCAATTGTAAGTCTGTGTTCCAAGCACTATAGTTTTTTAGATTAGGATCACTTTGTCCATATCTAGCATTAAAAACGCTGTATTTAGGTTCGCCATCTGTTTCAAATTCGCCAGTTGGGTCAACTTCTCTGTCGATATTTACATATCTAAAGTTTAAGTAACTTTTTCTATTGTCTCTTAAATTATTTGGATCTCTAAATCTAAAATCAATATACGGTGTGTATGAAGTATAGGATAGGTTAGGAGCATAATTGTAATATTCTCCACCAATACCATATTTAGTATAGTAGTTACGAGAATTCTGTCTTCTATCTGCATAACTTACAGAGGCACTACCAACAATTTGTTTACTTTTTATGGCGTATTTAGGGCTTAATTTATATAGAAAATTCTTAGATAAAAGCGTTTTGTTATAGAGCTTTAAACCAGGAGAAAAACCATCATAAAAATTATAGGCGAATTCTGGCATAAAGAATACTTGGCTATAATTGGGATCTTCAATGTCTTTGAACAATCTAAACTGAAGCGGCTTGTTGTTAGATAAAAAGCCTCCTAACGATTTCCAGTTGTTTCTTAAATTCATTTCTGGAATGGTAGTGTTGTAATTTAATGCTAGTTTATCTGCATCATTATTTGCAATTGTAATGGTTTTGTAGCCTTTAAAACCTTCAATCCATTGCTTAGATATTACACTATCGTTTTTTATAGTAAATAACGAAACTGGCATTAAATGATCCTTTTTGTTTTTAATAGTAATGGTAAGAGAATCATCTGTTTTTTCAACAGATTTAATTTTAAAATCTATTTTTTTACTAGTGCCTACATAGTCATCAAAAAACCAATTAATGTTTTTATCTGTATGGCTTTTTAAATAGTTTTTAAAAGCTTGAGAAGTTGTAGTCTCTAACTTGCTTTCTATTAAAAATTGAGTAAGCATTTTGTTCATGGAATTAGAATCCATGTATTCATCAAGATATTTTAAACCAACGCCTGCTTTATACTTATTGGCAATATTTTTATTGAATTTTAAAAGCGAATCTTTAGGCATGTTTAGTGGCTGATCTAAATTAGAACGCGCCATGTGCATGTATAAGAAATTATATTGATCGTTAAATTTTAAGTCTGAAGCATGAAATGCTCGAACTCCCCAAACATTAGCGAGTTTACCAAGAATTTTCATGTCTGGGTAATTTTCTTCAACGTATTTCATTAAATAATACGTTTGTATACCGTCTATTAACCACTGGTCTTCTCTTGGGTTTAATAGTAATGTATTTTCAAGATAGTTATATAATGTCGACTTTAATATTTTTAATTCATATTGAAAAGTATCAGAAAAAGGACGCACAAAATCTGGCAACAAGTTTAAGCCATAAATTGGGCTTTTCTTGTAGTCAATTTTTGTTAATAGCACTTTTTTATGCGGATAAGCGCCTAAGTTTTTTGTTATAAAACTTGCAACTTTATCTGTAACAATAGCAACTTCTTCAGGTTTTAAATTTTCTTCATCTATATTAGATTCAACAGTAAAGAAATCGGTTTCTACAGTTTTATAAGTATCTGTTTTATTTAGAAAGAGCTTTGAGTTAATTCTGTTTTTTCCTTTAAGTATAGTTGTTTTAGTTGCATTTTCGTTTATGTCTTTGGTAGACTCTTTATCTAGTTCACTAATTAAAGTATAGTTGTTTGGGTAATTGACTTTTAAACTAATGTCTGCTTTTGGTACAAATGCATCGTCTAAATTTTTGTTACTAAAATAGTGCCACTCTCCATTAAAAACAGCAGGAGTAATGTACCAATATCTTAAATTATAATCGCCTTCGTCTGTAATTCCGTAACGCGTAAATTTATCGTTAGGCACTTGTATAATATAGTTGAGTTTAAGTGTGTAACTTTCGTTTGGAGACAGTGTTTTGTTTAAAACTACTTTTATAATATCTGGCTTGTTTTTAAGACGTGTAAATATGGGTTCTGTGTCTTTTTCTTTAATTGATAATATTGTTGTAAATCCACGATCTTCATTTTTAGCAAAATGAAAAGTGTTTTTAAACTCTTCTGTAAATCGATCTGCTAAAGGTGTGTTTTTTGCTGAATAACTATGACTCCAATCTGTTAAGTAAATAGTGTCTAATGCAACCTTTGATGCATTAAAATACGTTATAGTTTGCTCAATAGCGATGCTTTTGTTTTCGATATTGAAAGTAGCATTAATATCTATTTTGTTTTGGCTTGAAGCCGAAAAACATAAGAATAGACATAATAAAAAAGAAATAAAATTTAGATTCAATTGACTTTTATAAATTTTAAAGGTTTCACATTTATACCATTTAATGCAACATAATACATTCCGTTTGAATATGAAGTTGTATTAACATTTAATTCTTCATTTTCTGTAATAAAAATGGTTTCTATTAGCTGTCCTATGGTATTATAGATACTTACGTAATTAGCAAAAGTTGGTTTTTTATTTACTTTAATTTTAAGCTGGTTTTTAACAATATTTGTACCTAGTATTTTAAAACTTGTTACATTTTCTTCAAATTCATCAATACTTAAAATGTTTCCTGTTGTCGTAATATTTAGTGTAACGGGAAGATGATCGCTAAAATTGTGTAGTGCATTTCTAATAGCAAAACTGTAATCTGTTCCTTCACAATTTGTAGAATTTATAGCATTATTATAGCAATTGGTATTTGCATTGTTACCAAATACTTTGTAACTGCCATTTTCGAATTGTAACTCTGGGTTGTTTTGCATGTTTTCAGACGCTAGAATAAAATCAAATCTATCATCGAAACCTCCAGCAGCTCCACCCAATGCGGTTGTAGTTCTTGTAGATTGCGTGAATACATCTATGTAATTAGTGTTGTTATGCCAACTGCCAATGCGATTTGCTGGGTCTATAAATGTAATGTTATTACTGGTGTCTAGAAACTCTTGAAAACCATTTTCACTATTGGTATAAAAATTGAAATCACCTCCAAATAAAACATATTCAGAACTTGAAAATGTATCTAAATACGTAGTTAAATCTTGAGCCATTTGGTAGCGTAAAGCAGCATTGTCTGTCCCACTTGATGCTTTTAAATGTGCAACAATAACGTTTAATAGTATTGGATTTGAATCCTGATTTACAGTATTCAGCTTTAACACATAATGATTAAAATCTCTATAAATAGTCGTGACTTCGTTTTGAGATTCTAAACTAAATTTGGTGTTATCGTAATAAATAATATTCTGTAAATCGTTTTGGTTACCAATGTTATCATCAGAAGAATTTAACACAAAATTTGCCATGGCATAGTTTGCATTAATATTTTGTTGCATTCTATTTAATATCATGTTTGCTCCACTTATATTATTAAGTTCGCAAACCATAAATAAATCAGGTTGATAGTTGGTTAAAACAACCTCTAATTCGTTTAATCTTGAAGCTACAGGTTCCTGCAAAGGAAAATTAAGCAAGTTATAAAACATTGCTTTAAAGGTTTCCTGAGCATAACTAATATTGCAGCTTAAAGCAATAAAAAATAGAATTAGAGGTATTTTACTTTTCATATAAAAAGACTAAATCCTTTTTAGAAATTAGGACTTAAACCCGATTCTTTATAGAAAGCATCTAAAATAGTTACAACTTCATCTTCTGTATCTACTAAATGAATTAAATCTAAATCGCCAGCACTTACATTTGCAAACTTGTCTAACATTGTACTTTTAATCCAGTCCATTAATCCAGACCAGAAATCTGTACCAACTAGAATAATTGGAAATTTTCCAATTTTATTAGTTTGAATTAAAGTGATGGCTTCAAATAGTTCATCTAAAGTTCCAAAACCTCCTGGCATCACTACAAATCCTTGAGAGTACTTTACAAACATTACTTTTCTAACAAAGAAATAATCGAAATCTAAACTCTTATCGTTATCAATATATGGGTTATCGTGTTGCTCGAAAGGTAAATCTATATTCAATCCAACCGAAGTTCCTCCTGCCAAATGTGCACCTTTGTTACCAGCTTCCATAATTCCTGGTCCACCACCTGTAATCACACCATAACCAGCTTCGCAAATACTTTTTGCAACGTTTTCTGCCAATTTGTAATACTTGTGGTCTGGTTTTGTTCTTGCAGATCCAAAAATAGAAACACAAGGTCCTATTTGGCTCATTTTTTCAAACCCGTTTACAAACTCTCCCATAATCTTGAAGATTGCCCAAGAATCGTTTGTTTTATTTTCGTTCCAACCTTTGTGGTGTTTCTCTTCTCTCATGTTTATATTATCTTTTTTATTTCCTTCATTTATGCCGAATTTATTTCAGTAAAATGAAAATATTATTTAATTTTTTACTTGCTTTTTTTTGATAAAAATAAAGCTTGCTAATATAATTCATTTTTTAAGACTTCAACAAGCTCAGCGTGACATTATTTTTGACTTAGTTCTTTCTTTAAAAAATGTGCTGTGTAACTTTTTTTATGTTTTGCTACTTCTTCTGGAGTACCTTTAACTACTATTTCTCCACCACCTTGACCGCCTTCGTAACCAACATCTATAATATAATCTACAGTTTTAATAACGTCTAGATTGTGTTCTATAATTAGTACAGTGTTACCTTTATCTGCAAGTTTGTTTAGTACAATCATTAACACGCGAATATCTTCAAAATGTAAACCAGTTGTCGGTTCGTCTAAAATATAAAAAGTATTTCCTGTATCGCGCTTACTTAATTCGGTTGCTAATTTTATACGTTGCGCTTCACCACCAGATAGTGTTGTGCTTTGTTGACCAAGTGTAATATAGCCTAAACCAACATCTTTAATCGTTTTAAGTTTTTTATGAATTTTTGGAATGTTTTCAAAGAAATCTACAGCTTCATTAATAGTCATATTCAAGACATCACTAATGCTTTTTCCTTTATATCTAATTTCTAAAGTTTCTCGATTAAAACGTTTGCCTTGGCATGTTTCGCATTCAACGTAAACGTCTGGAAGGAAATTCATTTCTATAACTCTTAACCCACCACCTTTACACGTTTCACAACGTCCACCAGTAACATTAAAACTAAAACGACCAGGTTTGTAGCCTCTAATCATGGCTTCTGGAATTTTAGCAAATAGACTTCTAATCTCACCAAAAGTTCCAGTGTAAGTAGCAGGATTACTTCTTGGCGTTCTACCAATTGGCGATTGATTAATATCGATAACCTTATCGCAATGTTCTAAACCTTTAATGCTTTTATATGGCATTGGTTTTTTTACACCATTAAAATAGTAAGCATTAAGAATAGGATAGAGGGTTTCGTTAATTAAAGTCGATTTTCCACTGCCAGAAACACCTGTAACGCCAATCATTTTTCCTAAAGGCAATTTAATCGAAACATTTTTTAGGTTATTTCCGGTACAACCTTTTAATTCCATAAACTTGCCATTGCCGTCTCTACGTTTTTCTGGAATTTCTATTTTCTTTTTACCGTTAAGGTATTCCGCAGTTAGCGTTTTTTCTTTTAATAATTGTTTTGGTGTGCCTTGGCTAATAATTTCGCCACCATGTTTTCCTGCTCTTGGGCCAATATCGATAACATGGTCTGCACGTTCTATCATGTCTTTATCGTGTTCTACAACAATAACAGAGTTTCCAATATCTCGAAGCGCAACCAAAGAATTAATTAGTTTTTCGTTATCACGTTGGTGTAAACCAATACTTGGTTCATCTAAAATATAAAGCACACCAACCAGTTGTGAACCTATTTGTGTTGCCAAACGAATACGTTGTGCTTCACCACCAGATAGGGATTTAGAGCTTCGGTTTAAAGATAAATATGTTAAACCAACATCTAATAAAAACTGAAGTCTCGCTTTAATTTCTTTAATTATTTCTTCGGCTATTATTAATTGTTTTTTAGATAAATTTTCTTCTAAAGTTTTAAACCATTCAGCTAAATCTAAAATATCTTTATTTGCTAATTCTGCTATGTTTTTTCCAGCAACTTTAAAGTATAAAGATTCTTTTCTAAGTCTAGAGCCTTCGCAAACAGGACATTTTATTTTATCCATATACTCCTTTGCCCAACGTTTTAAAGAGGTAGATTCTGCATTTTTATATTGGCTGTCTATAAAATTAGCAACGCCTTCAAAATCGATTTTATAATCTCTTTTAACACCAAGTGTTTTATTGTCTACAGAGAATTTTTCGTTACCTCCATATAAAATAATTTGTTTTGCTTCCTTTGGGATATCCTTATAAGCATCAGTCATTTTAAAATTGAAGCGTTCTGCAATTAATTCTAATTGCTTAAAAATCCAACTTTTCTTTTCTGGTCCATGAGGTGCTAAAGCACCATTTTTAATAGATAAACTATCGTCTGGAATTATTTTTTTCTCGTTAACTTGATATAAGTCTCCAATACCATTACAGTTTTGGCAAGCTCCTTTTGGTGAGTTAAAGGAGAAATTATTTGGCTCAGGGTTTGGGTATGAAACTCCCGAACTTGGGCACATTA
Organism: Lacinutrix sp. Bg11-31; assembly: GCF_002831665.1. NCBI lineage: Bacteria > Pseudomonadati > Bacteroidota > Flavobacteriia > Flavobacteriales > Flavobacteriaceae > Lacinutrix > Lacinutrix sp. Bg11-31. The sequence goes on along the minus strand of NZ_CP025118.1, from coordinate 1,480,066 downwards.
AATTTCGACTAAAATAGCGCGCTTCTTGCGTGTCGTGATCTATAACCATTAACACATCGTCACCATGATACATGGCTGTGTTTATACTTTCGTCTAAGCGTTTATCGTTAGCAATGGTATCGTCAATTTTAAGCCTATCGATTACAATTTCGATGTCATGCATTTTGTAACGATCCAGCTTCATGCCTTTAACAATATCCTTGATTTCTCCATCGGCTCTCACTTTTACAAAGCCTTGCTTACCAATTTGCTCAAACAATTCGCGATAATGACCTTTTCGAGAACGCACAACAGGAGATAGAATATTTATTTTTTTGCCTTTGTAGCTTTCAATAATTAGCGTTTTTATTTGCTCATCGCTATAACTTACCATTTTTTCGCCAGTATTGTAACTGTAAGCATCACTTGCACGAGCGTAAAATAAACGTAGAAAATCGTAGATTTCTGTAATGGTTCCAACTGTAGAACGTGGCGATTTGCTAGTCGTTTTTTGTTCTATCGCGATAACAGGAGATAGGCCATCAATTTTATCAACATCTGGTCTTTCTAAACCGCCTAAAAATTGCCTGGCATAAGCCGAAAATGTTTCGATGTAACGACGTTGTCCTTCGGCATAAATAGTATCGAAAGCAAGAGACGATTTTCCACTACCTGATAAACCCGTTATTACTACTAGTTTTTCTCGCGGAATGGTAACATCTATATTTTTAAGGTTATGGACTCTGGCACCTTGTACCACAATGTTTTCTTCAAAATTTGTCATAGCAAAAGCATAACTCTACTCTTTTTAAGCAGATTTGCGAAGTTACGGTTTTTCGCTTTCTTTTTAAAATGGAATTAGTTAGGATTTTATTAAATCTGTGATTCTTGAAATAGCAGGAATTTTATTTTATTTTTTTACAATTTTGAGATTTAATTAATAACTTCGATTTCTAAATTACTGTCAGTTCGAGTGATTCTGATTTTTTTTTTTTTTAATCAGAATTGTATCGAGAACAGTTTTAAAATTAAGTTTAACATTAATAAGATTCCTGCCTTCGCAGGAAATGTATATGAAAATACTAGGAATAGGCTCAAGAATTAGCCATAGCGAATTTGGAAAAGGAGTTGTTACAAACGTCGATAACCAGCAATATTGGGTAACATTTATTGACAACGGATTAGAAACAATTTCGTTTAATGAAGAGATAGAAATAATAGAAGCAGCAGACAACGAAGTCGATACGGTTAGTTTTTTTGATGTCGAGCAAAGCTTTATGCGCTTACTTAAAAAGTATAGCGATGTTAGCGAAGTGGTACATATTGGTGATAAATGGAAAGGTGGAAAACTAATTTTAGAACCTGGTGATACCAATTTAAAAAGTAAGGAAATTAAGATAGACGATTTCTTTCATAAAATTACAATGGTTCGTGATCGTATTCGCGTTATTGAACAAAAGGTGAATTCTAGTAATCTTGAAGCGCAAGAAAAAATAGATATACAACAATATATTACACGTATTTATGGAAGCTTGACGACTTTTAATGTGTTGTTTAAGGATAAGGAACAGCAGTTTATAGGACAGAGGAGTAAGTAGTGTTTACTTCTCAGTTTTATGGTGTTTAAAAAAGTATGCTTTTTTTATTAAAAGAAAGTAGATAGCAATTGGAATAAAAACACAAATTATAACGGATGATGCTGTGTAATTACTACCAACACTATCAAAACCTTTTAAAAAGTCTGCTGATATATCGAATAACCAATTTGAAAAGACTGTAAAGTCATTAATAAAAAGCAATGTTATGGAGATAACAATAATGCTTATAATTTTAATGTAATTGAATTTATAGATTTTGTCTATTAAAAACGCCCAAGACAATGGTATTAAAATAAACCATACTATAATATTAATCTCTTTATAACTAAAACCTGTAGCTCGGGAAAGGAACATTAAAATTTCAAAAGTTATGTCGAAGAGTTTTTTCATTTAATCATTCTCTGTTTGTTTTAATCCCATCAATTTCCAATCCTAAAACCATCATTTTATGAAACGTTGGTAATTGTGCTCCAGTAGCTGTAGTTGTCCAATCGCTCCAAGTGGCTTCGAGTCCGCTAATTGGTAAAATATCTACCCACATTTGAAAGCTTTTAGGCTTGCCAGTGTCGTCTAAATGCCATAAATACGAATCTCCAGGAGTAGAGCCACCAGAACTATAAGTCACTAATAAAGCTTTTTCGTTATTCTCTAAAGTAACTATGCTTCTTGTTGTTCCTGAATCGTAAACCTTATAAGGAGCAACTAACCAAAAGGTATCGTTATTAAAATAGCTTATTGCTTTTTCTATTAATGCTGCACTATTTTCGCTTTCAATTTTTATTTCATTTTTAAAAGCTTCATTCTTAGAATTATCATTAAAATCTAAATTCACTTTATAGTTTTTCCAGTAGACTTCGCAAGTGTTTTCAGTTTTGTTCCATTTAAAATGATGACGCTTTTTAAAAGTGAATTCTATGTAATCTGTAGCTTTGTATGCATCGTAATTTAGTGCGTCTAACATTTTGTTAGCGAGCACATCTGCTTGAGCTGTTTCTTTGCCAACAGGTAGTTCTTCGTTGTATTTAAAATATAGAAAACCAAAGAGTAGAAGTGTAGGTAGTGTTATAAAAACAATTGCTCCAGCTACTATTTTTAGTATTCTTTTTGGTGTCAGTTTTTTTCTTTTTCTCATTGTGAGATTCTTTTTTGTCATTCCTGCGAAGGCAGGAATCTATTTTGATTCTTTTATTGTTTTGGTTCCTACCTCACTAATTCATTTCTATTCAAAATTAATGAATTTGGGAATCTTTAATTTTGTCGTAATGACAAGCTATTCTAATTCAGCCATTTTATAATTAAAAAATAGCTTTGCTCTTTTAGGTTCAAACCATCCGAATTCTACTGATTTAGAATTCACCTTCCTTCATCTGAAGGAAGGAACTGACAATGGAATGTGTTTTTATGCTTAGCAAACCTCTGTGTAAAAGTGTTTTCTTAAACTAAAGCAAAACATAACAGCTATGAGATTCCTGCTTTCGCAGCAATTTGGTTAAAAACCAGCAGCAGCATCATCACCACGAGAATCTGCACCACCTTCAAGAGAACCATTTGGTAATACTAAAATACCATCTACAACACCAATAACTGGCGAGCGTTCTTCGTTTATAGTATAGCCTTTTTGCTCTAAAGCGGTAATAGTTTCTTTATTAAAACGATTAGGTTCCATTCTAATTTCGTCTGGCAACCATTGGTGATGAAAACGAGGTGCATTAACAGCTTCTTGCATACCCATTTTAAACTCATGTACATTTAAAATAGTTTGTAAAACCGAAGTGATAATTGTGGAGCCTCCAGGTGTTCCAACGCTCATTAATAACTTGCCATCTTTTTCTACAATAGTTGGCGTCATAGAACTTAGCATGCGTTTTTCAGGTAAAATAGCATTGGCTTCAGCACCAATAAGTCCGTAAACGTTTGGCACTCCAGGTTTGCTAGAAAAATCATCCATTTCATTATTTAAAAAGAAGCCTAATTCTTGGCAATACAATTTAGAACCAAAATAAGAATTTAAAGTCGTTGTTACAGCTATAGCATTTCCAAATTGATCGACAATAGAGTAGTGCGTCGTTTCATCACTTTCTACAATATCAACAGTACCATGAGAAACTTCGGTTGAAGGTGTTGCTTTTTCAAAAGAAAAACTAGCCATTCTATTTTTTAAATACCCATCACTTACTAACTTATCTTGAGGGACTTCAACAAAATCAGGATCACCTAAATAATAACTTCTATCTGCATAAGCACGACGTTCAGCTTCAGCTAAAACCTGAATTGTTTTTGCAGAGTTGTGCCCAAATGTATCTAAGTCGTAACTTTCAACCGACTTTAATATTTGTGCCATAGTAATACCACCACTTGAAGGCGGAGACATTGAAATAATGCGTAAATCGTCGTAATTAAAAGTAATTGGTGTTCTCCATTTTGCTTGGTAATTTCCTAAATCTTCTTCAGTAATTATGCCTCCATTATCTTGAATAAATTGTGCTAATTTTTGTGCAGTTTCTCCTTTATAGAATTCATCACGACCGTTTTTCATTATTCGTGTTAAGGTATTCGCTAGATTAGGATATTTAATGGTGTCATTTTCTTTCCAATTATTTGTAAATAATATAGAATCTTTATTAGCCAGTTTAAAATCGGTTTGCTTTTCTGCAATTCTAATTTCTTGCTTTTTAGTAACAATAACACCTCTTTTTGCTAAAGCGATAACAGGTTTTAAAATGGTTTCAATTGGTAACGAACCAAACTTTTTATGGACTTCAAAAACACCAGCAATAGTTCCAGGAATTCCAACAGCTAATGCGCCTCGCGTACTTAAATCTGGAATAACATTTCCTATAGAGTCCAAATACATATCTTTTGTAGCTGCTAAAGGTGCTTTTTCCCTATAGTCTAAAGCGCCAATTTCACCATCGTTTAGCCTGTAAACCATAAAACCGCCACCTCCAATATTTCCTGCATTTGGATAAGCCACTGCTAAAGCAAGATCTGTAGCCATCATAGCATCAAAAGCATTTCCGCCTTGTTCTAGAATTTGTTTTGCAATGTTTGAAGCTTCAACTCTTGCCGAAACTACCATTGCTTTTTGTGTAACCAAGCCGCGAACGGGAGCTTTCTTTTTACAAGAGAAGCAGATTAGAAGTGTTGTAAAAGTTATAAGAGTATATTTTAATTTCATATTAATAGTGTTATTTATGAGATTGACACGTCGTTCCTACGTCACTTCTCGCAATGACAGGATTGTGTTTATTTATTTTCTATTTCTTTCAGTTTTTTAGCTGAAAATTTAATCAATTCATCAAAAAAGCGAGTAAATTCATCTTCAAATTCATCATAGAATTCTTGTAGTTCGTTTACGGCTAAATTCATTTGCGAACGGTTTTGTGTTCTTTTATTCATCCCAACTAAAACTTTGCCAATACCTTCAATTGTAGCATAGCTTAATAACCAATTATCGGCAATCATATAAGGCATCATTTTTTGAATTCTTGCTGGTAATACTTCAAAATTATTCTGTAAACTAGTGTAGAAATTATCGATGTATTCAGCTAAAGGCACATCAGAATAATGCATCCAGTTTTTAGCCAAAAAATGATCGTATAATATATCTACAATCACACCAGAATAATGTCCGTAATTCTCGTGAAGTCTTTTGGTGCTTACTCTTACTGTTTTATGTGCATCTGTAAAGGTGTCGATTTGGCGATGCAGTAAAATACCAGTTTGAATGTCTTTTGGGTATTTCTGGTATTTTTTTCCACGAATGCCATCGGCAATAAAATTACCAATAGTTATGTCTTCGTTATTTCCTGATAGATAAATGTGTGCGAGAAAATTCATAGGTCGAATTTACGAATTCAGAATAGATAAATCTGCTTTTGAAATACTATATTTGTACTTCAATTTTAAAAATTAATTTAATGACACTTATAAAATCTATTTCAGGAATTCGAGGAACAATTGGCGGAAACGTTGGTGAAAATCTTACACCAATTGATGCAGTGAAATTTGCTGCGGCTTATGGTACATGGTTAAAATCGCAACGTGTAAAAGAAGATTACAGAGTTGTGGTTGGCAGAGATGCTAGAATTTCTGGAGCAATGATTCAGAATTTAGTAATGAATACACTAGTAGGTTTAGGTATTGATGTTATAGATTTAGATTTGTCTACAACGCCAACTGTTGAAATTGCAGTGCCAATGGAACATGCAGATGGTGGTATTATTTTAACAGCAAGTCACAATCCAAAACAGTGGAATGCTTTAAAATTATTGAATGCTAAAGGTGAGTTTTTAGATGCAGCAGAAGGCGCAAAGATTTTAGAGATTGCAGAAAGTGATGCTATGCAATTTGCAGATGTAGATAGTTTAGGAGAAATTACTAAAAATGATGCTTATATAGATATTCATATCGACGAAGTTTTAGACTTAGAATATGTAGATAAAGATGCCATTGAAAAAGCAAATTTTAAAGTTGTTGTAGATGGTGTAAATTCTACAGGTGGTATTGCTATTCCATTATTATTAGAGCGTTTAGGAGTAGAGGCTGTAAAGTTATACTGTGATCCAACTGGAGAATTTCCTCATAATCCAGAACCATTAAAAGAACACTTAACAGATTTATCTGCCGAAGTAATAAAGCATCATGCAGATTTTGGTATTGTTGTAGATCCAGATGTTGACAGGTTAGCATTTATGGACGAAAACGGTGAAATGTTTGGCGAAGAATACACTTTAGTAGCTTGTGCAGATCACGTTTTAAGTAGAAACCCAGGAAACACAGTAAGTAATATGAGCTCAACAAGAGCGTTGCGAGATGTTACCGAAAAACATGGAGGAACTTACGAAGCAAGTGCTGTTGGAGAAGTGAATGTAGTAACATTAATGAAAAAAAATAACGCTGTAATTGGTGGTGAAGGTAATGGAGGTATTATTTATCCAGCGTCTCATTATGGGCGAGATGCTTTAGTTGGTGTGGCTTTATTTTTAACGCTTTTAGCGGAAAAGAAAATAACTGTTAGCGCGCTTAAAAAGACGTATACAAGTTACTTTATGAGTAAAAAGAAAATAGCTTTAACACCACAAATAGATGTTGATGCTATTTTATTACAAATGGAAGCAAAGTATAAAGACGAAAACATAAACACTGTAGATGGTGTGAAAATTGATTTTGCTGAAAATTGGGTACACCTAAGAAAAAGTAATACAGAACCAATTATTAGAATATATACTGAAGCAAAGTCGCAGCAAATAGCTGATGATTTAGCAGATAAAATTATCTCAGAGATTAAGGAAATCGCTAATATTTAGTACATTAGTAATATAAATTAAACGCTATGATTACTACAAAAGAACCAAGAGCAAGACATTCGGAATTAGAAAAGTATTTTTCACAATTTAGAAAACATATTGTTGGTGTAGACCAAGAATTTGAATCACCTTACGGAAGACAGAAGGTAATCTATACAGATTGGACTGCTTCTGGACGTTTGTACAGGCCAATTGAAGAGAAATTATTGAATCAATTTGGTCCTTTTGTAGCGAATACACATACAGAAACTACTGTTACAGGTACAGCAATGACAAATGCTTATCATAAAGCAAGAAATATTATTAAAGGTCATGTAAATACAAATGCAGACGATGTTTTAATTGTTTCTGGAAATGGAATGACTAGTGTTGTCAATAAGTTTCAGCGTATTTTAGGTTTAAAAGTACCAGAAAATATTGCTAAATACGCTAAAATACCAGACGAAATTCGTCCAGTTGTTTTTGTAACACATATGGAGCACCATTCTAACCATACCTCTTGGTTAGAAACTATGGCGAAAGTGGAAGTCATTCCTGCTGGAGACGATGGTTTATTCAGTTTAGAAAACTTAGAAATACTTTTAGAGCAATATAAAGACTGTACACTTAAAATTGCTTCAGTTATAGCAGGTAGTAATGTTACAGGAATACAAACACCACATCATAAAATTGCAAAAGTAATGCACAAACATGGTGGTGTTTGTTTTGTAGATTTTGCGTGTTCTGCACCTTATGTAGATATAGATATGCATCCTGAAAATGAAGACGAAGCACTTGATGCTATTTTCTTTTCACCTCATAAATTTTTAGGTGGACCAGGAACGTCTGGTGTTTTGGTTTTTAATAAAAAACTGTATAAAAATATGGTTCCAGATTGTCCAGGTGGTGGTACGGTATCTTGGACCAATCCTTGGGGAGAACACAAATATATAGACAGTATAGAAGATAGGGAAGATGGTGGTACACCAGGTTTTTTACAAACGATTAAAACAGCTTTATCAATTAAATTGAAAGAGAAAATGGGCGTTAAAAACATGCTTGACCGTGAGCATGAATTATTACACCAAGTATTTTCTAATTTAGATGGAGTAGATAATATTAAAATTTTAGCTGGAGATCACAAAGACCGTTTAGGTGTTGTCTCTTTTTATATTGAAGCGCTACACTTTAACTTAGGCGTTAAAATATTAAACGATAAATTCGGAATACAAACACGTGGTGGTTGTAGTTGTGCAGGAACTTATGGACACTATTTACTACATGTAGATCAAGAGCAGTCTCACGATTTAATAAACGAAATTACTCTTGGAGACTTAATGCGTAAACCAGGTTGGATACGTATGTCTATTCATCCAACAACTACTTGCGATGAGATAGATTACGTTTGCGAAAGCTTAATTGCCTTAGCCGAGAACCATAAAGAATGGGCTAAAGATTACGAGTATAATAAAGCTAATAATGAGTTTATTCATAAAACCTTTGTGCCTACTCAGGAATTGAGAGTAGATGGTTGGTTTGAACTTTAAAATTCCTTTAAAAAAAGGAATCTTTAATTTTTGTCATTCCTGCGAAGGCAGGAATCTTATGTTAGTTTGTGCTTTTGTTAATTATTAAAATGGATTATTCAAAATTCGCTTTGCTCTTTTGTGCTTTAAACCTTCCGAATTTCGCACACGAAATCCACCTTCCTTCGAATGAAGGTAGGAGCTGATTCTCTTTGTTGCTTAGTTTTTAATTACTGCGAAGGCAGGAATCTCTAATTTTGTCATTCCTGCGAAGGCAGGAATCTCCTGTTAGTTTGTGCTTTTGTTGATTTTTAAAATGGATTATTCAAAATTCGCTATGCTCTTTTGTGTTTTAAACCTTCCGAATTTCGCACACGAAATCCACCTTCCTTTGAATTAAGGAAGGAGCTGATTCTCTTTGTGGTTTAGTTATTAATTCCTGAGAAAGCAGGAATCTCTAATTTTGTCATTCCTGCGAAGGCAGGAATCTCCTGTTAGTTTGTGCTTTTGTTGATTTTTAAAATGGATTATTCAAAATTCGCTATGCTCTTTTGTGCTTTAAACCTTCCGAATTTCGCACACGAAATCCACCTTCCTTTGAATTAAGGAAGGAGCTGATTCTCTTTGTGTTTTTGTTATTGGAACTTAGTTTGTATTACTAATGTTTCATTGTTTGTGTGCTAAACAAGTCAATTAGTAATTTATAGTTTAAGATTCCTTTTTTTAAAGGAATTTGGCAGGTACTTTATCACGATGTTTCCAACGTTTGTGTGTCCATAAGTAATATTCTGGCTGTTCTTTTATTTGTGCTTCAACAAACGTCTTAAAAACGTCTGTAATCTCGTAATTACTAAACTCTTTTGGGTGTTCTGCAATGGTTTTAAAAGTCGTTTCGTAATACCCACGTTTTATTTTTCTAACATCAAAAAACACAACAGCCATATCTAAGTCTTTGGCTAGCATTTCGGCACCAGTGTAAAAAGGAACTTTAATACCCATAAAATCATTCCAATGGTGTGCTTTATCTACTTTTGGAGATTGATCTGCAACAAAGCCAGTAATACTTAATTCGCCACTTGCTTTTACATCTTTTAGTGTTTGCACGGTTTCTTTGGTCGTAATTAAATGGCTGTTGTAACGTGCACGAATACGTTTTACTAACGCATCAAAGTACTTATTGTTTAGTCTTTTGTATACGGCAAATCCTTTGTGGCTAACATAGGTTTGAAGAATAAAAATCCATTCCCAACTGGCATAATGACCACACATAATAATAAGGTCTCGTTTTTCTTTTTCTAGTTTCTGAAGGACTTCAATATTGGTAAATGCATACCGTTTTTTCATTTGAGCTTCAGAAATCGACATAGATTTTATCGCTTCAACAACCATATCACATAAATGATGATAGAATTTTTTTGTGATGGCATTTATGTCTTCCGAAGACTTCTCAGGAAAAACAAGATTTAAATTCTCCTGCACTATTTTTTTACGATAACCGAAAATACGATAGATAAAAAGGTAAAGAAAATCTGAAAATGCATACAATAACCTAAACGGAAGGATAGATACTAACCATAAAAACGGATAAATTAAAATGTACGCTATTAATTGCATGAATTAGTTTTAAATTTGTAGCAGCAAATATATGCTATATTTAAAAAATACGTTTATTGTTTATGGATATAAATATTATCACAATTATCATTATTGCAGCCAATGCAATTGCTTCTTTTAAAGGTTTTAATGATTTTGAGTTTTTCGAAAAATATAAGTTTAGTGTTGGAGCTATAAGCAGAGGTGGGAAAATTAGAATGATAACTTCAGGGTTTCTACATGTTAATCCGCAGCATTTATTCTTCAATATGTTTTCGTTATACTTTTTTGCTCCAGTAGTAATAGCAGAATTAGGAGATGTCTATTTTGTAATTATTTATATAGGAAGCTTATTGGTTGGTAATTTGTTATCCTATTATTTTCATAAAAACGAATACCATTACACAGCAGTTGGTGCAAGTGGAGCAGTTATGGGTATCATTTACTCTGCGATATTGTTGCAGCCAGGCATGAGTTTGTATCTCTTTTTAATTCCAATTCCAATTCCTTCTTATGTTTTTGGTGTTGGTTATTTATTGTATTCTATTTATGGAATGAGAGCAAAGGCAGATAATATTGGTCACGATGCGCATTTTGGAGGCGCAATTGGTGGTTATGTTTTAACACTTTTATTTGCAACATATCTTTTTAATACAAACTTTACAATGATTCTAGTATTGGCTATTCCAATTGTGTTATTATTTGTTTTAAAACGTTTAGGTAAAATATAGTCTTATGAATTATAATAACGATACCATAGTTGCATTAGCAACAGCCTCTGGTGCTGGAGCAGTAGCAATAATAAGGTTATCTGGTGAAGATGCTATTACTATTGCAGACAACAGTTTTCAATCTGTTAAAAAGAATAAATCGCTAATAACGCAAAAAACACATACTATCCATTTAGGACATATAATGGATGGAAAACGTACTATTGACGAGGTTTTGGTTTCGGTTTTTAAAAACCCAAACTCTTACACAGGAGAAAATGTAGTCGAAATTTCTTGTCATGGTTCTATATATATTCAGCAAGAAATTATTCAGTTGTTTCTTAGAAACGGTTGTAGAATGGCAAATGCAGGTGAGTTTACCTTACGTGCCTTTTTAAACGCCAAGTTAGATTTAAGTCAGGCAGAAGCTGTGGCAGATTTAATTGCTAGTGATAACGAAGCTTCACACCAAATAGCCATGCAGCAAATGCGTGGTGGTTTTTCTAGTGAAATCGCAAAATTACGCGAAGAATTAATGAATTTCGCTTCATTAATAGAACTAGAATTGGACTTTGCCGAGGAAGATGTGGAATTTGCCGACAGAACCCAATTTAAAGAATTAATAGTACGTATAGAGTTTGTTTTAAAGCGTTTAATAGACAGTTTTGCTGTAGGAAACGTAATTAAAAACGGAATTCCTGTGGCTATTGTTGGTGAGCCTAATGTGGGTAAATCGACACTTTTAAACGCGCTTTTAAACGAAGAACGCGCCATTGTAAGTGACATTGCAGGTACTACTAGAGATACTATTGAAGACGAGCTGGTAATAGAAGGCATTGGTTTTAGATTTATAGATACTGCAGGAATTAGAGAGACCGAAGATGTTGTAGAAAGTATTGGGATTAAAAAAACTTTCGAAAAAATGGAGCAAGCGCAAGTGGTTGTTTTATTGTTTTCTGCAGAAGAATTTAAAACCGAAAGTAAACGATTAAAGGTAGAAATAGAGAAGATAAAAAACCGTTTCCCATTAAAGCCATTAGTAATTATCTCTAACAAAATAGATACTTTAAATGAAGCGGAACTAAGTACGTTAAAATCGCAATTTGAAGAACTTCATTTGTTATCTGCAAAAACAGGTGTTGGAGTAGAAGAGCTTAAAGAAAAATTAATAGGCTTTGTAAATACTGGAGCACTTAGAAATAACGAAACTATAGTAACCAATACACGTCATTACGATTCGCTTTTAAAAGCATTTCAAGAAATTAACAGCGTAAAATCTGGTTTAGAAACTGGTATTTCGGGCGATTTATTAGCCATAGATGTTAGGCAAGCATTATATCATTTTGGTGAGATCACTGGGACGATAACAAGCGACGATTTGTTGGGTAATATCTTCGCTAATTTTTGTATTGGTAAATAACTATACAAATCAAAACAAACAAAAACGTTCTAAACCCTTATTTTATAAGGGTTTTTTTATTTGTTGTTTTTTGTTGTTTTGTTATAATAGGTACAAATTATGGTTTTTTTGTACCTATTTTGTACCTCGTTTTGATATATTTGGAGAATATAAACTTGAGGTTTAATTATGTCCCTTAGAACTTCTTAAAACCTCTTACGTTAATTTAAATACTCAAAAATCAGACAAATTATGAGTTCAAATATTCGTGTTGAAAAAATATGCCAGCATTGTAAAGCTGTATTTGTAGCAAAAACAACTAAAACTAAATTTTGTAGTGTAAGATGTGCAGGTAAAGCATATAAAATTAGAAAAAGAGAAGAGAAATTAGGGATAATAAGATCTGAAGTAAAACAAGAGAAACAAGTAATTAATAAAATAGATATTCAAGATAAAGATATCTTAAAAGTTTCAGAAGCTTCAATTTTAGTTGGCTGTTCAACAAAGACTATTTACAGGTTGATTAAGGGAGGAGAAATTAAGGCTCATAATTTTAGTCAGAGAATTACAAGAATTTCAAGATCTGAGATAAATAAATTTCTTGAAAAACCAGTAGGAAAAAGTGAAGTTTACTCTGTATTTAATAGAGGAGATTATTATACAATAACGGAGTTACAGGAACGGTTTAAAGGTAAATATTCTAAATCTTCAATTTTTGAAATACTAAAAGCTAAAAAAGTAACTAAAATTTCGAAAAAGAGGATGGTGCTTGTTTTAAAAGAAGAGGCTAATAATGCATTAAATTAATTTAAGATGATAAACGTAACGGTAAGACATAAAAAGATAGCAAATGGCAAGTTAAGCTTGTATTTAGACTTCTATCCTGAGATAATTCATCCATTAACAGGTAAATCTTCTAGAAGAGAGTTTTTAAAATTGAAAATTTTTGAAAAGCCAACTAATGATATGCAAAAAGCGCATAATAAGGAAACTATAAAACTAGCTGAGTTAATAAGATCAAAAAGGCTCATTCAGCTCAGGAATAAAGAATACGGATTTAAGGAGAATGTTAGTTTAGATATCAATTTTATTAGTTTTTTTGAGCTAATTGCAGATGAAGCATTGAATAGAACAACTTATAAAAATTATTTAATATGGAGTGCAGCTTTAAAATATTTTGTTCACAAATTTGGAAATGGTATTAAAACTAGACAATTAGATAAAAGTCACGTTAAAGGATTTCGAGAATTTTTATTGACAACTAATAATTTTAGAACTAATGAAAAGAAGAAGCTATCTGTTAACACTGCATCTACATATTATAAAAAGTTCATTTTTGTTTTAAAGGAAGCATATCGCAGAAATTTAACTGAGAATGACTTATCGCTTGAAGCAGATTACATAAAAGAAACACAAACATTTCGTGATTATTTAGATGAAGGTGAGCTTAGAAAACTTTGGACTACACCAATAAAGATTGAAAGTATAAAACATATGGCAATGTTTTCTGCCTTAAGTGGTTTAAGGTTTGTTGATATTTCTGCTTTAGACTGGTCTAAAATATATAATGATAAGCATCAAGGCTTTTATATTAGTTTAAAAGAAAAAAAGACAAATAATGTTAGTAATTTGCCTCTGTCTGTTGAAGCAATGAAAATAATAGAGCTCCAAGGAACAAATAAAGGTTTAGTATTTCCTGAAATAAAATATTCTCAAATTGTTAGACCAATAAAACAATGGGTTACAGATTCTGGTATTAATAAAAAGATTTCTTTCCATAATTTTAGACATAGTTTTGCGACACTCCAATTGGCAAATGGAACAGATATTTATACAGTATCAAAACTACTTGGTCATAAAAATGTATCAACAACTCAAATTTATACAAAGGTTATGGATAGAAATAAAATAGATGCTGTTAATAGAATAAATTTAGATTTAGATGGAATATAAAGATTTAATAATTTCAATAGAAAAAGAAGTTTTTGAAGAAATGAAGGAATTGTTTATTCAAATTTGCAATTCTCAACCTATAGTTATTTCATACAATATATTAAATCTTCAACTTGAAGAAGCTATTAATAATGAGGTAGGAATAATAACTAAACTTATTGATCACTATGATTTAAACTTAATAAAAATTTATGAATTGAGTAGATCTAAGTACGATGTTAGGGATTTAATAGAGCTACGTAATTATGTGTTAATTTATGATGTGCAACCTTTACTTGTAAACTTTGATACCTCAAAACAACTTGAGATAATCAAAAATATAGTAAAACATGATTATATTATAAAAGCATGCAATAATATGCAGAAGGAACATGCTTATTTAGATTTAGTGAGAAAGACTAAAAATTACGATTATTTTATGTACAATCGTGAAGATGGTTACGATTTTAGAGACACAAAAGAATATTCAGATTTGTATGAAATTGTGTACGACACACAATGGCAAGGAGGTTTTTATGCTAGATCTAAAACCACATCAACTGTGAGCAATGATATTAAAGAGTTTTCCGATAAAGAAATATTAGTGTTAAGAGGAATATTTTATAAAATTTTAGAAAAAGCTTACAATCATAAAGATCGAAAAATGCCATTTACTAAGAGTGATTTCAATAAAATGATTTCAATTTTGGGTAAGTTAGAAAAAGAGATTGACCTTTTTGAAAAGGCAGACCCTGGTCAATCATCATATATTCAATTTATTGGCCTATATAATAATTTAATAAAAACTACAAGACAGGATAATATAGAAGTGTTATTAAGTAAAGTTAAAAAATTTGATATCACTCCTTTGAATAAAGCACTGAAAATGTATAAAACAACAGGTAAGATTTAAGTATTCAATTCTATTTTACAACACATATAATATGCTTTTATGATACAATATCATGTGTAAAGCATTGTATTTCATATTGTTGATGTTTTGTTGTATAATTCTAGAGCGATTCAAGGCGTTACAAACTAACACAAAACACTACATAATATTGTTTCCATAATAATTAACCAATCAAATAATTATGGAGAACAAAATTCTTATTTTAAACGAAGATCTACTTGATAAATTAGTAGAAAAGTTAACAAGTAAAATAGTTAACAAAACCCAAAATCATGAAAATGATTCGGAAGAATTGTTAGATGTCACTCAAACATCACAATTAATTAAATTGACTAAGCCAACACTTTATGGTTTAGTTCATAAAAATAAAATTCCTTTTTATAAAAAAGGAAAAAAACTGTACTTCTATAAATCCGAAATTCTTAAATGGATTAATTCTGGTAGATCTACTACAAATAATGAATTAGAAGAACGAGCTAGTGAATACATGCTAAAAAATAGTCAGTTTTAATTATGGAAATCAATAGTAATAATAAGCCAAAACTGAATAATCAATTTTTTGATAATTTTAGTTTAGAAGATTCTATAGCAAACTTAATTGATACATGTAATTACAATCTTAATGAACGCTATTTATCACATGATGTGAAGGAAATCATTATTTTTTGTTTGAATGAACTTAAAAAAATTAAATGTTTTATAAAAAATGAAATAAGATTCGATTACCTAACAATTCAGAAAGAAATGGATCGGTTATATAAAGAGGATTCATCTATCACTGGTTATCATATTGTTTTCGATTTTATAGAAAAAGAGAATCCCAATAGAGCAAAGTTTAACGTATTAAAATCTAAAACCAACTAATTATGGAATATATAAGAGTAGGAACAGATTATTATAGAGTTGTAGATAGACCTCTTTTAAGTGGAGATACTATCAATACACTTGTAAAATGGACTAAAGGAGAAATTATAACAGATTATGGTAAAGACTATATTGCTGATATCCCTAAATACAATGGTTTTGTTACAATGCCTAGTAATATAAATTATGAAAAGGAAATTAAAGGCTTTTACAATGGGTATCATGAAATTGGTCATGAGTTAAAACAAGGATTATTTAATAGAACAGAATCATTTCTTAAACACATATTTGGGGAGCAATATGAGATTGGTTTAGATTACTTAACCATAATTTGGCAACAGCCAACACAGGTGTTGCCTATATTGTGTTTAGTAAGTGAGGATAGAAAAACAGGTAAGACTACATTTCTAAATTGGTTAAAGCAAGTTTTCCAAAAGAACATGACAATTAATAAAAATGAAGACTTTAGGAGTCAATTTAATGCAGATTGGGCTACCAAACTAATCATTGCTATAGATGAAGTTTTGTTGGATAGGAGAGAAGATAGTGAAAGAATTAAAAATCTATCAACCTCTAGAACTTACAAAATGGAGAATAAAGGAAAGGATAAGATTGAGACACCGTTTTTTGGTAAGTTTATTTTATGTTCCAATAATGAAGATAATTTTATTTTAGTAGACGAAAAAGAGATAAGATATTGGGTTAGAAAAGTGCCTTCTATTATAGATGCTGATGAGAATACAGAGTTATTGGAAGATCTAGAAAAAGAAATTCCATGTTTTTTAAATCATTTAAATACTAGAAAAATAGCAACACCTAAAAAAAGTAGAATGTGGTTTTCTAAGGAAGAAATTTTTACACCTGCACTTAGTAGATTGGTTAAAGGAAACAAAACTAATCTAGAAAAGGAGATTATAGAAATAGTTAATAATGACTTTTTTAGATTCGAAAAAGAAACAATATGCTATAGCGCTTCAGATTTAGTAGAACTACTTAAAAATAATAATATCAGGGCTTCTTCTTCTAAAGTGTCTGAAGTTTTGAAATCTAAATTTGGCTTATTGCAGAAAAACTCTTCGTATAAGCGTTATAATATATCTTCTATGTTATATACTAAAGAAGCAAAAACATTTATAGAGGAGACAATTGTAAAAGGGAGATATTACGAATTTAAAATAGAAAGTTTTGAATAAATTGTTGTTCTGTGGATTTTCTTCATGACACCCTTATATTACTTCATTAATCTGAGGCAACAACAAATCAACAATCATTCAACAAAGTAAAAAGCTATGTGTTGAAAGATTGTTGATTTCCTGTTGTTACTTGTTTGCTTGTGTATGCAAGGCTTTCAGGTTATTCTCAACGCTACAACGTGAGTTTTCACCCTTTTTTTTATAATAGGGTTTTACATTTGCAACAAAGCAACAAAGCAACAACTCAATAACGAGAGTAGAAATATGGAAAATACTTTAATTAGTTTTATGATTAAAGTTTTAAATATGTTTCTTTTGAACACCAGCACCAGCACCAGCACCAACTAACAACAATAACCAACACACCAACAACACTAATACCAACAACAATGCGTTGAATGTGCTTTTTGAAGAAAGGAGGTATTGTATCAAAATTTTATTTTAGGCACAAATTTATTTTCACTTAATATGCTTAAGATTAGTTGATTATGTTATTTTGTATGTGTGTTGTAAAAAAACAATAACATTTTGAGGATTCCCGTAAGGTCAATTTTTAAAAAGGTTTTATATTTAAAGTCTCCCTTTAAGATTAATAGCTGATTGAGTTTAAGATTAAATTAATTGCTGATAAGCATATAATAACAAGAAAATAGAT
Source organism: Lacinutrix sp. Bg11-31 (assembly GCF_002831665.1). NCBI lineage: Bacteria > Pseudomonadati > Bacteroidota > Flavobacteriia > Flavobacteriales > Flavobacteriaceae > Lacinutrix > Lacinutrix sp. Bg11-31. Next base: position 1,462,416 of record NZ_CP025118.1, on the reverse strand, counting down.
ACTTTTAAAAAGGTGCCTCAAATGAAAATGAAAACAAATTTTAGTTTTTTAGGAGATAATTATGTCGAATTATTTCAGTTAGCAGTGTTAGCTGAGCGCAACTGTTACGTTGATTCTAGTACGACCTTATCTAAACTGCGAATACTTACAGAAAAATTGGCTAGTATTTTAGTCGACTTCGAACAATTAGAAGAACCTTACGACAAAAAGCAAATGAGCAGATTAGCAATTTTAGCTAACAACTCAGATACACCAAGAGAAATAATAGATATTTTCCATACTATCAGAAAATCTGGTAATAAAGCATCACATTCAGGAGAAGGTACTCAAGCAGAAGCACGTTATATGCTTAGGCAGGCTTTTTACTTGACAAAATGGTTTATTGAGGTTTATGAAAATGAAGAGGTCGCTGTTGAATATACAACTCCAGAAGAGTCTTGGTTCATTGCAGATAATTCTAGAGCGAAAGAGCTTGAACAAGAGTTAGAACGTCTTAAGCAAGAAGTAGATAATTACAAGCAAAAAATACAAGAACAAACACAGATTTCTGAAGAAGCAAGACAACAGCGTAAAGAACGTGCTTTTGCTAAGGCTAAAAAGACAGAGGAAAACGAAGCAGAAACTAGAGATCGTATTGATAAACAATTACGTGATGCAGGTTGGGAATGTGATACACAAACCCTAAATTATAAATCGAAACGTACACTTCCTCAAAAAGGAAGGCAAATGGCTATTGCAGAATGGAAATGTGGCACTAAGTGGGCAGATTATGCTTTATTTAATGGTTTAGATTTAATAGGTATTGTAGAAGCTAAAAAGCACATTAAAAATGTAATGAGCGATTTAGGACAAGCAAAAAAATATAGCGAACTTGTAACTACAGATCAAAATATTTCATTTCCTAAGCATGCAAATAGTGAGAATTATAAAGTGCCATTTATGTTTTCTACTAATGGAAGACCATATTTAGAGCAATTTAAAACAGCCTCAGGTATTTGGTTTTGGGATGGAAGAGATCAGAAAAATTTAGCAAGACCTTTACCAAACTGGTTTTCTCCTAGAGATTTAGTAGAGAAGCTAAGCTATGATGAAAATGATGGTGTAGAAAAACTTCAAAAAACAGATTACGATTTACTTTCAGATCCAAGTGGTTTAAGTTTAAGAGAATATCAAATTGATGCTATTAAGGCTGTAGAGCAAAAAATACTTACTAATGTAGAAGATAGACGCGCTTTATTAGCAATGGCTACAGGTACAGGTAAAACGCGTACTATGATTGGTATGTGTTATCGTTTAATTAAGTCTAAACGCTTTAGACGTATTTTGTTTTTGGTAGATAGACGTATGCTTGGTACTCAAGCATCAGACTCGTTCAAGGAAGTTCATATCGAGGGATTACAAACCTTTGCTCAAATTTATGACTTACAAGATTTAGAAGATAAAGTGTTAGATATAGATACAAAAATACATTTTGCAACAGTGCAAGGTATGGTGCATCGTATTGCGTATTCAGATAATCCTCCAAGTGTTGGAGATTATGATTGTATTGTGGTTGATGAAGCGCATAGAGGTTATACCTTAGATAAGGAGATGGATGAAGAGGAATTTATTCTTCGTGACCAAATAGACTTTCAGAGTAAATACCGTATGGTATTAGACTATTTTGATGCGTACCGTATTGGTTTAACAGCAACTCCTGCCATTCATACCAAGGAAATATTTGGAGATCCTGTATTTATGTATTCGTATCGTAAAGCAGTTATAGAAGGCTATTTAATAGATTTTGAACCTCCTTACGTGTTTCAAACCAAACTATCAAAAGGTGGTATTGTTTGGGAAAAAGGAGATGAAGTAAAAATCTACGATCCAGAAGACAATGAAATTAAAGATTTAGGTGTTACAGAAGATGAAATTAAAGTAGATATTACTGGTTTTAATCGTAAAGTAATTACAGAAAATTTTAATCGGGTTATTTTAAACGAATTAATATCTACCTATGGTATTCACCCAGAAAATAAAGGAAAAACTTTAATATTTGCTACAACAAATGCGCATGCAGATATTATAGTAAAATTATTATATGAAGAGTTTCAAGCATTGGGAGAAAAAGTAGATGCAGATGCTATTGTTAAAATAACAGGAGATGTTTATAATAGAGAAGAGTTATTACGTAAATATAAAAATGATCCAACAATTCCTAATATAGTTGTTACTGTAGATTTGCTAACCACAGGAATAGATGTACCAAGTATATCAAATTTGGTGTTTTTACGACGCGTAAACTCACGTATTTTATACGATCAAATGGTTGGTCGTGCAACAAGACGTTGTGACGATATTGGTAAAGAAGTATTCAAAATATACGACTGCGTTGGCGTGACAGAGATTATGTCTAAAGAACAGGTAATGAAACCTGTGGCGCCTTTAGTTACCAAAACCTTTTCTAATTTAGTAGAAGAACTTGCTATTATTGAAGACAACTATAGTAAAGAAGCAAAACTAGACCGAATTATAGCGAAAATTCAACGTAAAATTTCTGGTTTTAACGAACAACAAAAAGAGCAATTCGAAATATTATCTGGAGAACCAACGGTAAGAGATTTTGCTAAAAAGCTAAAAGCAATAGATATAGATACTATAAATCAATCTATAGAAGATTATGGTCATTTATGGGAGTTTTTAGATCGCGAAAAAGGCAAAGCTTTAAACTATAATACTTTATACAGCGATCATGAAGATAAAGTAGAAGAGGTGTCTCGTGCTTACGAGAAAAACCTAAAACCTAAAGATTATTTAGAATCGTTTACCGAGTTTATTAATAATAACAGAAACGAAATTGCAGCTTTAAACATTGTATGTACAAAACCAAGCAGCTTAACACGAGCCGATTTAAAAGAGTTGCGTTTAATATTAGATACACAAGGGTTTAATAAAAACAACCTAAATACAGCATATAAAGAAGTTACTAATACTGATATTGTTGCAGATATTATCGCACATATACGTACGTCTGCTTTAGGTGAAGATTTAGTAAGCCATCAAGAGCGCATTACAAATGCAGTCGCTAAGCTTAAAACATCGCATAACTGGAATCAAATACAATTAAAGTGGTTAGATAAAATGGAAGCGCAATTGCAAAAAGAATCTATTATTACTTTAGAAGATTTAAATAAACCACCTTTTAGTGTAGATGGAGGATTAAAACGACTTGATAAAGTGTTTAAAAACGAAACAGCTCAGATTATTAGTGAGTTAAATAGCTATTTGTACGCTTAAATAGCTAAATAAAATAAATGAAAAATTTAATAAAAAAAGTTGCTGAAATTTCAAATAAATACGAGCAATTAAATAAAATATCAGGTAATGCTTTTAATGTTTTCGATGTTATAAATGTAACCACAAACGAAGTGAGATTGCATTCAAAATTTGTTGCAGAATTGTTAAACCCTAAAGGATCACATGGTCAAAATGATGTGTTTTTACAACTTTTTGTCAACCAATTTAATATTCAAATAGATACTGCTTCGGTAACAGTAGAAGTTGAAAAATATATAGGAAAAAAAACAGATACAGAAGGAGGTTATATAGATATTTATATTTCAGATAATAAAAATAGAAGTATAACAATTGAAAATAAAATCTATGCGATAGATCAAGAAAATCAATTATTACGTTACTATAATTTTAAAAAAGATAATATTTTATATCTTACTTTATTTGGAGATGAACCTTCTAAAAATAGTTATCAATTTGAGGATCAAAAATTAGAAATAGACAAAGATTTCAAGTTAACTTCATACAAAAATGATATCGAAGCATGGCTTATAAACTGTAGGAAAGAAGCAGTAGAGTTACCTTTATTAAGAGAAGGTATTACACATTACATTAATTTAATAAAAATACTTACAGGTCAATCTGCTAACAATAAAATGAATACAGAAATTAGAGATTATATCGCGTCATCTTCAGATAATTTAAAGCAAGCAGCTTTAATAGAAGAAAACATGATAACCGCAAAAGTTAAAATTCAATGGTTATTTTGGCAAAGCCTAAAAGAAAAAATGATTGCTAATGGCTTAGAAATAATCGAAAAGGGAAGTGTTTCATGGCAAAATGTAAATAACTATTATACTAAAAGTAGAAATAGAGATTTGTATTATGGTTTCTGGGTAAAGTTGTTTGAAAAAGATAACATAAGTATTCATTTCGGAATAGAGTTAGAGCAAAGTATTTATTATGGGTTTACTTTAGAAGAAAATGGAAAAGGCGGTATTTCTAATCTTGAAAAATTTGCAGAGTTTAAAAACTTAGTGAAAGAGATAAACCCTAGTTACACAAATAACCAAGCTTGGTTAGGTTGGAGACATACTGAAGAAAAGTTAAATTTTAGAGCATTTAATACCGAAGCTATTTTTAACTTGGCAGACCGAAAACTATTAGAAAAAACAACAGAAACTATTACTAAAAATATTTTAGTAGATATCAACGCATTAAAAATTAAATTAGAAAACATATAAATGGCATTATCCACCCAAGAAATAGTAAATAAACTCTGGAACCTTTGTAACGTATTACGTGACGATGGTATCACCTATCACCAATATCTTAACGAGCTTACCTTTATTCTGTTCCTTAAAATGGCAGAAGAAACCGATTACAACAACAAGTTACCAGAAGGGTATCGTTGGGAAGATCTTAAACAAAAAGAAGGGATAGAACTCGCTACGTTTTATCGAAAATTATTATTGCACTTAGGTACAGAAAGCACAGGTAAGATTCAAAAAATATACAACAACGCACAAACAAGTATTCAAGAACCAGCCAACCTACGTAAAATTATAAAGCATATAGACGAGCTGGATTGGTTTGAAGCCAAAGACGAAGGTTTAGGTGAAATGTATGAAGGCTTGCTAGAAAAAAATGCTAGCGAGAAAAAATCGGGAGCAGGACAATATTTTACACCAAGACCACTAATTAATGTGATGGTACGTTTAATGGATCCTAAAGTAGGCGAGCGCCTTAATGATCCTGCATGTGGCACCTATGGTTTTATGATTGCCGCACATCACCACATTTTAAACAACAACGATATTTATAAATTAAGTGAAGCCCAAAACAACCACTTGCAAAACGAGCAATATTCAGGTTGCGAGTTGGTAGGCGACACACACCGTTTAGCAATGATGAATGCCTTTTTACACGGTATGGGAGGAAACATTGCGCTAGGCGATTCTTTAAGCAGTTATGGCGAAAGCATTAAAAACAAAGATTTAGTCTTAGCAAATCCACCATTTGGAACCAAAAAAGGAGGAGACAGACCCACAAGAACCGATTTAGTATATCCAACTTCTAATAAGCAATTAAACTTCTTACAAGGTATTTACCGTAGTTTACATACTAGAGGAGGAGCAAGAGCAGCAGTTGTATTGCCCGATAATGTGTTGTTTGAAGATGGTGACGGACAAAACGTACGTAAAGACCTCATGGAAAAATGTAATTTACACACTATTCTACGTTTACCAACAGGTATTTTTTACGCAGCAGGTGTAAAAACAAACGTGTTATTTTTTGAGCGTGGTACTACAGATAAAGCCAATACCAAAGATGTATGGTTTTATGATATGCGCACCAACATGCCAAACTTTGGAAAACGTACACCATTTACCGAAAGCTATTTTGCAGATTTCGAGAAAGCATACACCGCCAAAGACCGAAACAAAATTAAAGACGAACGTTTTAGCTGTATTAGTAGAGCAACCATTGCGAAAAAGAATGACTCTCTAGATTTAGGTTTAATTGCAGATGATAGCATTACCAAAGCCGAAGATATTGGCGAACCTATAGAAATTGCCAAAGAAGCCTTAACCGAATTAACCAGCATTACCAAAGAGTTGAATGCCATAATTAAAGCATTGAACTAGATGGGAAAAGAATTACCAAAGAATTGGATTTTATCTAATATTGAAGATTCTATTGAAATATTAGACAATAAAAGAAAACCAGTAAGTGCTTCTGAAAGGGCAAAACGAATTGGAGATATTCCATATTATGGTGCGACTGGAGTAGCAGGTAAAATTGACGATTATATTTTTGATGAAGAGCTAATATTGTTAGGAGAAGATGGCGCACCATTTTTAGATTTTTCGAAGAATGTAGCCTATTTAATCTCAGGTAAATCATGGGTAAATAATCACGCTCACGTTTTAAAAGCTAGAAAGAATGTTACTTCTAATATTTTTCTATTACATTTTTTGAATCAATTTGATTACACAAATTATGTAGGAGGCACTACAAGATTAAAACTAAATCAAGGAAATTTAAAGTCTATTCCTTTTCCACTTCCACCACTTGTAGAACAACAACGCATTGTTGCCAAATTAGATGAATTATTTGGGTATCTAGACAGCCTTAAAACGCGTTTAAACCACATACCACAAATCCTTAAAAAATTTAGGCAAGCGGTGTTAACCCAAGCGGTAAAAGGGAAGCTTACTGAGGAATGGCGTGTTGGGAAGACGTTGGAGAAATGGAAAGAGGTTGAAAGTTCAAAAATATTTGAATTTGTAACAAGTGGTTCAAGAGGTTGGGCTAAATATTATAATGAATTAGGAGAGCAATTGTTCGTAAGGATCACAAATATGAACTATGGAAGTATGGAATTAGACCTCAGGGAAGAAAAGTGTCAATTCTTAAAACTACCTGATTCATCCGAAGGAAAAAGAACTCTTTTACAATCAAGAGATATATTAATTTCTATTACGGCTGATATAGGAATGATATCATTAATTCAAAATAGTTGGAATATTGAAGCATATGTTAATCAACATGTTTGTTTAGCTCGTCCAATCAAAGAAATAAATGAATTTTATTTATGTTTTTATTTAATGTCCGAAGATGGTTTTGGCCAATTAAAAAATCTTAAAAGAGGAGTTACTAAAGCTGGTTTAACTTTAGGGGATATTAAAAGTTTAGTTATTAAAATTCCTTCAAAAAAAGAACAAGCCGAAATCGTAAAACGTGTAGAACATTTATTTGCCAAAGCAGATGCTATAGAAGCGCAATACCAAAGCCTAAAAATAAAAATAGACAGCTTACCACAAGCTATTTTAGCAAAAGCCTTTAAAGGAGAATTGGTAGAGCAGTTAGATACAGATGGAGATGCAAAAGAGTTGTTGGAGGAGATACAGAAATTGAAGGAAGATTTGAAGCCTGTTAAGAAAACGGCTAGGAGGAGGAAGAAAACGTAAATAAATTATTGATGAATAAAATTATAAGTGTGTTAGAATCTAAAGTAGATCTTCTTAAAAGCTTGAGCTATTCTAAACTGAACATTCAAAAAGCAATAGACCTTAGTTTAGAGGTTAAGATCGAAGTTGATAAGTTAAAAGATTACGATAATTATGAGATTCAATTCTTTATAAGGAACTGGAGAGATTCAATTGATAATTTCGGAGCATTAACGATAGACAACGAAGAACACGATGATGTAAATAACTATTGGGATGATGCAATTAAGCAGATCTTGTTTGATATAGATATATTTATAATATACCTGAAGACACATGAATTATATATTTAGTAAGCCTAAAGTTAACCAATATAAAAGCCTAGAAAAACCACATTATGTCAAGAATTATTAAACCAAAGGATATTCCAAAGTCGCTATGGAATAATTCAAAGAAAACGATGACATTGCCTCACGCAATAATTGATTGTTGGAAGAAACTGCTTGGTGAAAAAGATTTGTTAAAAGAAGCTACTAAAAACAATCACCGAGGTGAAATTGGAGGTATTGATGAAGAAGCAACTCATAAACATTATTCTTTTAATTATAATGGGTCTTGTGCTCGATTTCAATTAGCCTTTTTAGATCCTAAAAAAGATTTAAAAGAAGTTTCAGACGCATTCGTAAAATCCCTTGGTGGATATGATGTGTTTATAACAGATATTCCATCAGGTACAGGAGCAGCTTCTCTTTCTTTACTTTGTAATATTGCTCAATTACGAGAGGAAAAAGTGTTTCCACCTATTCCTATGAATATAGAAATTTTGGCTGGTGAAATTTCACAAACAGCAATTGATATTTTTAAAGAATCTTTTGTTGAAATAAAGGAATATCTTGAAGAGTATGAAATTTATGTTCAATTACATACTGAAATTTGGGATGTTACAAACGATGCTTCTACATTACAATTAATGAACAGAATCACCTCGTTGAGTAAACAGAACAATAATAAGATTTTATTACTTGCAAATTTTACAGGATTTCTTGAACGAGAAGGTAAATGGAACGATGTAAAAGATCAATTTGAAAAACTATTTAATCATTTTTCTGGAAAGTCAACTGTTGCAATTTGGTTGGAACCCAAATATAAAATTAGTTTTATTAGCTTTTTCCCAAAGGCAATAAAGTGGTTTTATAATAAGTTTAAAAAACTTATTGGTTCAACTGAGGATATTAAAATAGAAACTTCACAAGCCTTATTTAATCATGGGTTAATAGATGTCGTATCAAGAACTAATGTTGCTGTCGTAAAATTTAATACGGAGAGAATATGAAATCAGAAACAATAGCTATAAAAGCAATCAATAATTATCGGAAGAGAGATATTATTGCTTACCTGTCTTTAAGATATTATTTAGATACATCTGTTAGTAAAACAGATGTTTGGGCTAAGGAGGTAGCTGTAAATCTTTCTATAAAAAATGAAACACCTAATTTTTTAAAGACGAAACACTTTAAATCATTTATAGATAATGAAATTAAACAAAGAACGATTTATGTGCCTGGACCAAATGACATAATAGCGGAGTCTGTGTTAATTAATGAATGTTCAAATTTTATTGAATTTTATTCGAATAAATCTGTCTATAGTTATCTTTTAGTCTCAGATGAAGAGGATTCAATTTATAAACATTACATGCATGGTTGGAAAGAAAGATATAACTCAATCAAACAAGCTTGCGAGAATAATATTGATCAAGAAGTAATATATTTTGATATTAAATCTTTTTATCCTTCAATTAGTTTGGATTTAGCAAGAGATAAATGGATAGAAGCATGTGGTAAAGCTAAAATTAATGATACAATAAAGAGATTAGGTATAAATTTTTTGAGTAAATATGAAAAGGTTCAAAGTGATTCAAATGAAAAGGGATTACTTGTTGGTCCTATGTTTAGTCATTTAATAGCAAATTTAGTGCTAAATGAAGTTGATGGAACAATGGAAACAATAACCAATGATAAATATTGGCGTTATGTGGATGATATTATTATCATTGGAACTTCAGAAGAAGTAAAGGTTTATGCTCAAAAGTTAACGGAACTACTTGAAGCGTTAAATTTAGATTTACATAAAGAAGATAAAATATTTCAAATTTCAACAAAAGATTGGTTATCAAATTCTATAGCAATTGATCAAGAGTTATCTAATAAATGGATGAAGCGAATTAATGATCTCAAGAATTTTATTAAAATGAGTTCTGATCAAATTAATGATCTTAATAATACATTTAAAAGAAATAATATTAGAATTGATATTCCTATGATTTCTGAAGATATTAGATCAAAGTCTCGCAGAAATCGTAGGCTAGAAGATTGGTTTGGTAATTTAATAGGAAATAGGAAACTGAGTGTGTCAGAAATAGTTAATGATTTTAAAATTTTAAATAAATATTATATTGACTTATTTAAGTCTAAGGTTGAATTAAAAATTGATAACACACTTGGGCTAAAATCGCATCATACACTTTTACGCTATTTAGTAGGTAGACTAATATATTTATCTTCGGAAGAGGATTTAATTATGGTAAGTTCAAAAATTGCAGACATACCAGAATTAAAACTTCAATATGAAATAATTAAGTCCTTAATTTCATTGGATATATCTATGATTTTAAGACTAGGGTCAAATGCAGCTCAAGCTGCTGCTCAAGTAATAAAAATAAAGTCAAAGGTTGTAAAATGTTATATTACTTCACCAAATAGTTACGAAATACAAGGATTATCTATTTTTAAATTTCATGGAATTTCTATTGAATTCGGGGAAGAAACTACAGTTGAAGAACCATTATTTAAATTTGCTTCAGGAAATATTAAGGCAAGTAAAAGCATAGATGATCAATTTTTAAATGAATTTGGAGCGTTACATGGTAATACTGAATCGAAACATGAAGAAACACTTGATTCTCTTTTTAATGAGAATGAGTCATGGTCTTTTGATGCAATGGAATCGGATTACGGTTATGGATATTAATATCATTTTTAAATAATTAAAATTAAATTGTAAAATGGATAACCAAAGAAAACAATTTTGCTTAAACTATCTTAAAGCAAGAAAAGCTTTTTTGAATTTGGCAAATAAAGATGAAGTATTACATGGCAACGATAATATCATAGGCAGAATTGGAGAGGCAATAGCACATTCTTTTTTAGAACAAATGGGTAGGCGTCCAAAAGTTGTAAAAAACCAATCTAATGAAGGTTATGATATTATTTGCGAACATGATGGCTCAAAAATATCAGTTAAAATGATTACTGCTGAAAATAAATATGGTCGCACTTCTAAAATTAATCCCAATTGGGATGAGCTTATTGGTGTAGAGTTAGGTGAGGATTTAAAAGTGATAAATTTTGGGCTTATAACTAAAGAAGCTTTTATAGAAGAGCAAAAAAGAAAAGACCAAAATTTGGAGCCAAACTTTAGTAGAGCCATGTTTAAAGAGAATGGCATTTTTGCTTTGGCTGGTACATTGTTTCCAATTGAGCAAATTGAAAAATATAATTTAATATAAAACACTATGATAGCACGTGTAAAAATTGATGGTAATTATTTAGAGACATTAGACTCTGAGGGTCGTAAAATAGCACGTACTTATTGTAAAGCTATGCTATTAGGCAATTCTAGTAAGATTGTAATAGTACAAGATGGTAACTATATAGAAGTGTTAGACCAAGACTTAAAGAAAATAGCACGTAAGTTTTTAAAAATAGATAGGTTTTTAGGAGCTTCGGGTGATACTTTTTCGGTTCAATCAGGTAACTACGCAGAAACTTATAATATGGAGTGTAAACAAATTAGTAGAAATTACTCAAAATAAATATGAGCACATCTAGTATTATAGACATTCCTAAAAAAGCAGGAGATAAAGATCAATTAGGGATAGAAGCCTATAAAAATGGTTTAACTAATTTTATAGATTCTGCACAAACACCTTTAACTATTGCTATTCAAGGTGAATGGGGATCTGGTAAAACATCGCTTATGAATGCTATCAAGCACGATTTGTGTGATAGTAATAGTAAGTTTCATGGCATTTGGATAAACACTTGGGAATACTCACTGCTTACCGACGAGTATACCACGATGACAAATATTATTCAAGGTATAATTGCTTCGGTTATTAGTGAGTTGTCTAAAGATAAAAACCAAGATTTACAAGCATTAAAAAGTAAGGCAGTTAACTTTTTTAAAGCAGCAACACGTGGAGCAACTAAATTTGGAGCAAATGCATTAACAGCAGGTGTGGCAGGAGATGCAACTGATGCTTTTTTTGAATCGACAGAAAAGCAATCTTCATTACGAGATTTGCATTCAGAACTACAGGAGCAAATAAATATTAGTGTAGAGAAAAACAAAGACATCAAAGGGTTCTTGTTTTTTATAGACGATTTAGACCGTATAAATCCACCAGTAGCTGTGCAAATTTTAGAGTTGTTAAAAAATATTTTCGATTTAGAAAACTGCATCTTTATTCTAGCTATAGATTATGAAGTAGTAGTAAAAGGATTAGAGCCAAAATTTGGTAAAAAAACAACCGAAAATGAACGTGAATTCCGTTCGTTTTTTGAGAAAATCATCCAATTACCGTTTACCATGCCTATTGGTCAATATCGTGTAAACGATTTGATAATTGACAATTTAATCAAACTACAGTATTTTAATGATGGCGAGTTAACACCAGAAATATCCGATGTTATAGTAGATATAAGTAACCTGACTGTTGGTTCTAACCCAAGAGCCATTAAGCGCTTGTTAAACAGTTTATCTTTAGTAAGAAGCATTATGCTTGCTGTAGAGAATGAAAGTAAACCTACAGCTTTTGAACAGCTTATAAACATTGGTGTGTTTAGTATTCAAATAGCCTATCCATTACTTTTTAGAGTTTTAGAACGCTATCCTGATTTTACCGCTTGGAATGATGAGGTTATGGAAACCTTTAAATTAAAAACTATTGATGCTGACTTAAAAGAAAAATTGTCTAAAAACGAATATTTTGATGAAGAATGGGAGCAAGTATTGTATCAATTATGCCAACGTGAGAACTTTCTAAGCAATCGAGCGATGCAAATTTCTAGGTTATTTAATACCTTAAAAATAAGAATAGAAAGTAATGCAACTGATGAGGCTAATGATTCGCAAGATGTAACTTTATTAGATGTTATGACAAATGCTATACAAATAGCATCTGTAACAAGTTACGATACAAATATTGAAGAGTCCAAGGTAAAAGAGATTCATAAATCTGGATTTTTAAAAGGGTTAAGAGAACGCATTAAAACATCACTTTTAGAACAAGCAGTTACAAAAAACATTAAGATGCTCTATCAGCAAAAGGCTGTAAAATCTAATCTTACTTTTTTAATTGAAAAAGAAAACCATAAATATCGTTTAGACCTTTCTGTGCATACAAGCGCTAAAGAATATCGTATACAGGCGCGATATGGCTGTTGGTATTTTGTAAAAGCAAGACATAGTAATTTTGAAAGTAATCTAGAAGAATCAGAAGCGAAAGCAGTTAAAGCAAAAGAGCGTTTTGAAGGTATGTTATTAAAGATGGATGTTTTGTCTAAAGAGTTACCCGATAACTATTACCTAAACCATTACGTACTAACAAACGATAAACATAATACTATTGTAGCTACAATGAATGTTACAACACCAAACGCTTGGGGTTTTATAAAAGATGAGCAAGCATTGGAAATCTATTTAGATAAATTAATAAAGTTTTTAGAAACAGTTGATGATATTAAAATTGTTGGTTGGTAAGTTTTATAATCTGTTGTCTAAAAGTAGTTTTTAAAAGAAAATTAGTTACGCAAAACGACGAAGTAATAATGATGGGTTATGTTATTCAGGATTATTTGATTAGCGAAAAATCACATGATGTAAAACCCAAAAACTTAATGCCTTTACTAATAGAAAAAGGATTTTTTAATAAAGATCATAGAGAAGGTTTGCCTTTACGAAATGTTTTAAGAGAATTGTATGATAAAAATCTACTTTATTTATTACCACAAGTAAGGTTTGAGCAAAAGTCTAAAAATAGATTTTGGTATTTTAATGCATTGCAATTGTAATACTTTAGATAAGAATGTAATATAAGCTGCAAATGTGTGTGTGCAGTTAATTAATTTATGTTTTTTTATAACAACGACATCTTTTGTCGTAGCTACGATATGATATTTGTATTCATTAAAAAATAAAACAATGGATAACGTATTAAAAGAGTTTAAAGACTATTTAAAAGTATATGAGAACATGACTTTTAAAGAAGCACGATCAAGCGTAAATAACCTTAAACAATTTGTAGCTAATTGTTTAAAAACAGTAAATATCAATATTTTACAATTAAAGACGCATAGGGAATTTGATCTAACTATGAGAGCTTATAATTTTATAAATAAAAATAAAAGCCAACGATTTGCTTATCAAAAGATAAATGAGCAATTTAACCAGTATTTGTTACACAAGACGGTTATGGATTGGCTGTAGTTAGTTCTCATGAATTAAGTTTTACGAGTAGATTAACTCAATTATAATAATTTTAAAAAAACAGATAAATAAATGAACATATTTAAAATTCTTGCAAACGGTCATGGCTCAATTAATGAGAATAACATTTCTGCCTTTTTAGGTTACTTGTTAGATCCCAAGGCAGATCATTCTTTAGGTTATACTTTTTTAGAGAAATTCTTGGAACCTGTAATTCCAAAGGATGAAAACTTTAATATCTATAAGTATGAATATAAAGTGTTTTTTGAACAAGGAAAGGAGCAAAGAGTGGATATAGTAATTGTATGTTATACAGATGAAAACTACGGTGGTAAAAATTCACAAATGATAAATTTTGTAACTGCAAAAAAATCTATCCATAAAGTGTTTTTAATCGAAAATAAAATAACGCTAACCTCGAGAACTGAAGATCAGTTAGAAAAACAAATTAAATCAACAACAGGTGAATTATCAAAACTTAAGGACTTTGAAATAGATAATCTTGACATTTATTCTATATATACTACACCAGAAGATGATAAATTTGATTTAGAATTTAAAAAATTGACTGCTAATAACAATAAAACTCATATATATTGGGATAATAAGGATGACGAAAAATCGAATACTACAATTAGAAGTATTTTAGAAAGATTACTTAAGGATGAGAATAACGCAAAAATAGAAACAATCAATACATACACTAAAGATACAATAAAATCATTCATTCAATTTATTGATAATGGATTTAAATCAGAAATTGCCGAGGAAGTAGTAATGAAAGAAAATCTCACTATCCCTGTTGAGTTAGTTCCTTCAAATGCAGATGATTTTAAGATAGCATTTTTAAAAAAAGGAGTTGCTACGGAGCGTTACCATTATGATGATGGTAGAATAGAAGAAAAATTATGGAAGGTTACTAAATTTAATGAAGATTCTAATTTGATGAGGAATATTTACAGTAAAAATATTAGTAGAAAAGGAAAATGGATTGATTTAGGTATTACAAAGCTTGAAATTATAGTGCATTAATTTAATGATGTATTCTATGCACTACCAAATAGAAACTAAATACTGGAGAAGACAAGTACCCAATATTCATGATGAATCTCATAATGAAACACCTACTAAAACCGATTTGGTAGAAACAAAAAATGAGTTTCATCATGAGTTACCAATAGAAGCCAGAAAAGAAGCCTTTCAGCATTTTGCGAGTATTTTGGACGTCTTGTACACTGGTTTGCATAAAACTCAAACCACAGACAAACAAGCGCGAATAGATTTACAACAGTATTTAGACTCAGGAAATGGAATAGAATACCTAAGTAAATATCCTGATAAAAAATATAAAATAAACAGTATCGATATGTATAATCGTATTGAGATTTACATGGTTGTTAATGGTGTAAAAACAGCTATTCATGGTATTAGATATTTAGATTACGTAGATCGGTTAGATTATGACCTTTTAGAAGATTTACAAGGTTTGGTGTTAGAATATAATACATATACTAAAAACAATTATTCTACGGCAGGTTATGAAACGAATGTTGATTTTACCACTGTTGGCGGAAAAAAAGAAACTTTTATTAAAACACCTGTAAACTGGAATGAGCTAGTTAGTGATTATGCTGGATTAGAATTAATTTCTTAAATATTATAAATGTCTGTACAAGGTAAAATAAAACGGTATTCTTTAATTATTGAAAAAATAAAAAAGGGTAAAAACACCTCTTTTGAAGCTATAAAAGATTTTTTATTTGATAATGGTTTTGAGCATACTAAACGGACAATTCAACGCGATTTTGACGATTTAAGAAATGAATTTGGTGTAGAGATTCTATATGATAGTGTTAAAAATAACTATTATATTGATTACGATAATAGTCCAAATTTTGAGAACTTTATTAGATTTATGGAGTTGGTAAATACGGCAGATTTATTAAAAGAAAGTTTTAAAAGCAAAAGTGAATCCTTGAAACATATTGTTTTCGATAATAGTGAAGGTCTTCAAGGAATACAGTATTTAGAGCTTTTTTTATCTGCTATAAAGCAGCATCGAGAAATTAGTTTTACACATTATAATTTTCAGAAAAATACGACTACAAAACGCTTACTAAAACCCTATTTGTTAAAAGAGTATGCTAATCGTTGGTATATTGTAGGAGAACAGGAAGGTGTAAATGAATTTAGAAATTTTGGAATTGATAGAGTTTCTAACGTACAATTAACTGAAAATACATTTATCCCAAATAGAGATGTGGATATTAATTATTTGTATCATGATGTTATTGGTATGGTGTATTCTGAAAACACCAAACAAAGAGTAATATTATCCTTTACTCCAGAACAAGGGCAATATGTAAAAACATTGCCTTTTCATCATTCTCAACAGACACTTTTAGATACAGATGTTGAGTTTCAAATCTCATTGGATGTAATACCTAATCGATCGCTTGTGGAACGAATTTTAATGTATGGAAAAGCGGTAAAAATAATCGAGCCAATTACTTTAATTAAGAAAATAGTTGATATTCATAGATCAGCTCTTTCTCAATATGATTTTTAGACATTTTGCTGTATCAATAATTGAAGTTAACTAAAGCGCTAAACTCATAAATAACTCTAGTATCATTTTAAAGTCTTCTCCAAAGCCTTCAATTCAACACCCAATTCATTAAACATACCTAGAATACTACTAATTTTTAGTTCCTCTTGAGTATATTCTTGAGTATTAATACTACATGTAAATTCCCAAATCTCTAAAACCTCATTAATAGGCACGCTGTACTCATTATAGATTTTATTATCAGATTTTAATACAAGCGTATTGTTTAAATCGATTTCATTATAAACACGTTTGTAAACCATTCCATCGTTTAAAGTTACAAGTACGTATGTTCTACCGCTTTTTATTTCACTTCTATCTTCTATAAAGCGTCCTATAACAAAAGAACCATCTTTCATTGGTAGCATAGAATCTCCTTTTATAGGGAATGCTCTATGTTTTCCTGTTGGTAAAAAAGGAAGTTTTATTTTTTGTAATTGCTCAATATATTCAGGATCATCATAACCTGCTAAATAACCAGCAGAAGCTTTTACAGGCACCACTTCAATTAAATGTTCATTAGCATCATCGACTGTTATTGGAAACAACACACGTTGATTATTTAGCTCAATAAACGAGAAGTCTTTAGCTTTTGTTAAGTCATTACGTAATAAAATATCTATTGGTATTTTAAAGTAATCAGAAAAAGCAATTAAAAACTCAATAGTAGGCGCAGAGCGATTCTCTTCGTAAGAGCCAATACGTGATCTAGTTACATTTAACTCTTCGGCTATTCCTTCTTGAGATAGCTTTTTAAGACTCCTTAAATGCTTTATGTTTTTAGAGATATAATTCATAATACTACAAATGTAAGCAATAAATACTTGAATTTGTAGCTAATTTTGTAGCATGCAAAATAATATTTTACATCTAGATTTAGACACGTTTTTTGTCTCATGCGAGCGACTAATAGATAGTCGTTTGCAAAACAGACCTTTACTAGTTGGTGGTACAGGAGATAGAGGTGTAGTTGCAGCTTGTAGTTACGAAACTAGAGTATTTGGCGTGCATTCTGGTATGTCCATGAAAGTAGCGAGACGCTTATGTCCAGAAGCAACAGTAATTAGAGGTGACGCTTCAATTTATACTAAATATTCGCATTTAGTAACTGAGATAATTAAAGAAAAAGCACCCATTTTTGAAAAAGCTAGTGTAGATGAGTTTTATGTTGATTTAACAGGCATGGATAAATTTTATGGTTGTTATAAATATGCTTCAGAATTACGTCAAAAAATAATTAAAGACACAGGATTGCCAATTTCGTTTGGTTTATCTACTAATAAAATTGTTTCTAAAGTAGCAACAGGAGAAGCAAAACCAAATAACCAATTACAGATAGATTCTGGATTTGAAAAAGATTTTTTGGCACCTTTATCCATTCGTAAAATACCATCGGTTGGAGAAAAAACATATCAAGTTTTAAGAGGTTTGGGTGTTGATACTATTAGTGTTATTCAGCAAATGCCATTAGAAATGATGATTAGTGCGCTTGGAGCAAATGGACGAACCATTTGGAAAAGAGCTAATGGTATCGATAATCCGCCTTTAGTTCCTTTTTACGAACGTAAATCGCTATCAACAGAACGTACTTTTGGAAAAGATACCATTGATATGGTTAAGCTTAGAACCACCATTTTTGCTATGGCAGAAAATTTAGCTTTTCAATTAAGAAAAGGAAATAAACTTGCAGGAACATTGAGTGTAAAAATTAGGTATTCAGATTTTAATACTTACACTAAGCAAGTTAAAATCACCTATTCGAGTGCAGACCATGTTATTATTCCAAAAGTATTAGAGTTGTTTGAAAAACTATACCAACGCAGATTATTAATCCGATTGGTTGGTGTAAAAATTAGCGATATAGTAACAGGTAATTATCAAATTAATCTTTTTGATGATACCGAAGAAATGCTAAGTCTATACAATGCAATGGATACCATAAGAAACAGATATGGAGATTTAAGCATCATGAGAGCGTCTGCAATGGGAGCAAAAACCATTGGTAGATTTGATAATCCTTTTAATGGTGAACCACCAGTTTTATTAGCACATCGTAATCAATAATGTATTTAAACTGTCACTCATATTATTCTTTACGTTTTGGAACATTTTCTGAAACTGATCTTTTAGATTTAGCTGAAGCTAATGCTATAGACACTATTGCGTTGACAGATATTAACAACACATCTGCTTGTATAAATTTTGTTAGGCAGGCAAAAAAGCGGAATATTAAGCCAATAATTGGTATCGATTTTAGAAATGGTACAGATCAAAACTATGTTGGTATTGCAAAAAACAATGCTGGTTTTAAAGCGTTAAATCAGTTTTTGTCGAAACATTCTGAGCAAAAATTACTGTTGCCAGATGTTGCAACACTGTTGTTGGCAAATGTTGCTACAACGTTGGCTAACGTTGCTATAATATATCCTTTTGAGAAAGTATTACAACAAAACAAGGTGCAATTCACTGATAATGAGTTTATTGGTGTATCTGTAGACGATTTGCGTAAACTTAGGTTTTCATCTCTAAAGCAACAACAACAACACAAAATAGTGTTGTTGCAACAAGTAACCGTAAGAGATAAAAAAGATTTTAATGCACATCGATTATTAAGAGCAATAGATAATAATACTTTACTAAGTAAACTAGAAAAAACAGAAGAGTGTAATCCTTCCGATAAAATGTTCTCTTTAGAGGAATTGAAAATAGCTGTTGCTGAATTTCCTTTTATTTTAGAAAATACAAAAAAATTGATGGATGAATGTGATGTCCATTTTGGGTTTGATGATGAACGCACGTCTCAAAATCAAAAATTATACACAGACTCATTTGAAAATGATTGTTTGCTATTAGAAAAACTTTGCAAAGAAGGTTTGCCAAAACGCTATGCAAATCCAACTCCAAAAGTACATGCACGTTTAAAAACAGAATTAGATACCATTAAAGCGATGGAATTTGTGTCTTTTTTTCTTATCAATCATGATATCGTGTCTTATGCTAACAGCAAAGGTTATTTTCATGTTGGTAGAGGTAGTGGAGCTAATAGTATAGTGGCTTATATTATTGGTATTACAGATGTAGATCCTATTGAATTAGATTTATATTTTGAACGCTTTATTAATCCATTTAGAGCATCACCACCAGATTTTGATATCGATTTTTCTTGGAAAGATCGTGATGATGTTACTGCTTATATTTTTAAAAGATTCAAGCATACTGCATTATTAGCAACATATAATACGTTTAAATATAGAGCGGTTGTTAGAGAATTAGGAAAGGTTTTCGGTTTGCCAAAAGAAGAAATAGATAAACTGAGTAAGCACAATTATAATATTTCTACTTTAGATGAAATTTCAAAACTGGTTTTAAAATACGGTAAACTTATTGAAGGTTTTCCAAATCATCTAAGTGTGCATTCCGCAGGAATTTTAATATTAGATCAACCTGTACATTATTATTCCGCAACAAATTTACCTCCAAAAGGATTTTCTACAGTACAATTTGATATGAATATTGCCGAAGATGTTGGTGTCTTTAAGTTTGATATTTTAGGACAACGTGGTTTAGCAAAAATTAAAGAAGCGCTAGAAATTATTGCGCAAAACAAACCAGAATTACCACCAATAGACATTACCAATGTTGAAGCTTTTAAAAGAGATCCTAAAATTAATAACTTACTTAAATCGGGTGGTGCAATTGGTGCATATTATGTAGAATCTCCTGCTATGAGAGGATTAATGCAACAATTACAAACACAAGATTATCTTGGTTTGGTGGCAGCAAGTTCTATAATTAGACCAGGAGTTTCTGGTTCAGGAATGAAGGAGGAATTTATTAAAAGGCATCGTAATCCTGAAAAAAGAAAAGAAGCGCATCCTATTTTGTATAAAATTATGCCAGAAACCTACGGAGTGATGGTTTATCAGGAAGATGTTTTAAAAGTGGCTAATCAGTTTGCAGATTTAACTTTAGGTGAAGCAGATGTGCTTAGAAGAGGAATGAGTGGTAAGTATAGATCTAAAAAAGAGTTTGAAGCTGTTGAAGAAAAGTTTATCTCTAATTGTAGAAGTAAAGGTTATAAAGACGACTTGATTTTTGAAGTATGGAATCAAATTAAAAGTTTTGCAGGTTATGCTTTTGCAAAAGGGCATTCAGCTTCTTATGCTGTTGAGAGCTATCAGAGCTTGTTTTTAAAATGCTATTTCCCTTTAGAATTTATGACTGCTGTACTTAATAATGGAGGTGGTTTTTATAGTGCAGAACATTATTTTCATGAAGCAAGGCAACAAGGAGCAACAATCTGTTTGCCTTGTGTAAACAGAAGTGATCACCCAAATAGACTTATTGATACATCTATTTATTTAGGATTTGGGTATTTAAAAAACTTAGAAGCTTATACTATTAAAAGATTATTGACTGAAAGGCAATTAAATGGTCTGTTTAAGTCTTTAGACGATTTTATTGATAGAATTGTAATTAGTATTGAACAGCTTACTATTTTAATTAGAATTGATGCTTTTAGGTTTACTAATAAACCAAAAGTAGAGTTACTTTGGCAAGCCATTTTTAAACTGAATGCAAAAGGTAAAAATACAGTACAATCAAAATTGTTTAAAACGGAACACAAACAATTTACATTACCAAAATTAGATAATAACTGGATTGAAAATGCTTATGATGAAATGGAACTCATTGGGTTTCCATTATGCAATTATTTTGATTTGGTTAATGAAGATATGAAACATGATGTTTTAGCATCGCAAATGAATCAGTTTATTGGTAAATCTGTTTTAATATATGGAAATCTGGTAACGACACGTTTTAATAAAACATCACAAGGTAAATTGATGCGCTTAAGTACATTCGTAGATAAAAATGGAGATTATTTTGATGCTGTACATTTTACAAATGTGGTGAATCAATTTCCAATTAATGGATTAGGAATCTATGCTTGTTATGGCAGAATAACAGATAGGTTTGGTTTTTATAGTATGAGTGTCGTGTGGAGTAAAAAATTATCAGTCGTTAATGATCCTAGAAATGTTTGATAAAAACTAAATTTTAATATTTTTGATTAAATTTTTTTAAGCTAAAAAAGTAATATATTAATGTTTTTTATTGAAGGTAATAATTTGTTTAAGTTTGTGTTTTTATTGTACCTGATAGTCTTTAAAGTATTGTTAATGCTGAATAAATAACTTCTGTATTGGTAAGTAAAATCATAACCCATAATAAATTTAAAAACACGCTAAACCCTTATTTAATAAGGGTTTTTTTATGCGTGTGTTTTTCTTAAGATTGCTTTTTCTAAATGTTTGCTTTTTTTATATAATTGTTATTTTGAAAAGATGAGCGATAAAAAAATATTTTATAGCCCAAAATATGATTAAATTTGAGCTATAAATAATAATTATATAGCTCATGGCTTATAAAATATGGAATTGGTTACTTAAAAATTGGCCTCATTTTTCTTATAATAAAGAAGAACTAGAAAAATTAGAACTTCAATTTTATCAAAATACAGGATCTGTATTTGGAGCTATAAAACATATTGAAGGAGTCTCAAAAGATGATTTGTTAGTAGAGATACTAAGTAATGAAGCTATTAAAACGTCAGAGATTGAAGGAGAAATTTTAAATAGAGAAAGTGTGCAATCCTCAATTAAGGGAAACCTTGGTTTTGCTGTAGAAAACAGAAAAATTGCTCCTGCCGAAAGCGGTATATCTACAATGATGGTTGATTTATACAAAAACTACCACAAACCTTTAACGCACAAACAACTTTTTGAATGGCACAAAATGCTTACCAATGGCAGAAGAGACTTAATTGATATTGGTAGTTATAGAACCCATAAATCACCAATGCAAGTAGTTTCTGGTAGATTAGACAAACCTACAATTCATTTTGAAGCACCTCCATCAGGAAAAATGAAAGCAGAAATGGAAGCGTTTATTTCTTGGTTTAACACAATACATCACCCAGATAATAACAGTATGTTACCGCTAGCAAAAGCAGGAATAACACATTTGTATTTTGTGTGTATTCATCCTTTCGAGGATGGTAACGGAAGAATTGGTCGCGCACTTGCCGAAAAATCCATTGCTTTAAGTACTGGTCAGCCCACATTAATTTCTTTATCGCACAGCATAGAAGCTAACAAAAAAGCGTATTACAATACGTTAGAAACAAATAATAAAACTCTTGAAATTACAAATTGGCTTCACTATTTTGGTGAAACAATTCTAGAAGCACAGCAAGACACTTTAAAACGTATTGATTTTATTGTTGAAAAAATAAAGTTTTTAGACCGTTATTCAAATCAATTAAATAAACGGCAACATAAAGTCATTCTTCGTCTTTTCGATGCAGGTTATACTGGTTTTGTTGGAGGTTTAAGTGCTAATAATTATACTAAAATTGCCAAAACGTCTGCTTCAACAGCCACAAGAGATTTAAAGGATTTAACAGATAAAAAAATATTAGTTAAAACAGGAGCACTAAAAGGTTCTCGATATGCATTAAATTTAAAAAACGAGAATAGTTTATAAAAGAATTAAGCTTTTAAAAATATTAATTTTTACACTTAATAATTTTTAACTACCTGTAAATCATAAGTTTATTTCAATTCTAAAATCAGAACAACTCTGTTTTAAAAAAATAATCACATTTTGAGGATTCCCGTAAGGTCAATTTTTAAAAAGGTTCTATATTTAAAGTCTCCCTTTAAGATTACAAAAGCGAATACTAACACTTGCTTTTGGAAGCGTACCGTATTATAATACACATAAACTAACACTATTAATGTCCGAAGAACAAAAACAACAAATACTAAAACAAACACTGTGGAATATTGCTAACGACCTTCGTGGTAATATGGATGCAGACGATTTTAGAGATTATATACTAGGCTTTATTTTTTACAAATATTTAAGTCGAAAAATGGAACTTTACGCTAACGTTATTTTAAAACCAGATGGTTTAGATTACGATACTGTAGAAGCACATCCAGAAGCCGAAGCGTTGCTAGAAGCTATTAAATTTGAAGCTTTAGACAAACTAGGCTATTTCTTAAAACCAAGCGAACTGTTTAGCGAATTGGCAAAACGTGGTAATTCGGGTAACAAAAACAACTTTATTCTAGGCGATTTAGCAAACGTGCTAACCAACATAGAGCAAAGTACCATGGGAAGCGAAAGCGAAGACGATTTTGGTAACCTCTTTGAAGACTTAGATTTAACAAGTAGTAAACTAGGTAAAACCGAAGACGCCAAAAACGAACTCATAGTAAAAGTACTAACCCATTTAGAAGGTATCGATTTCGATTTAGAAAACACAGATAGCGATATTTTAGGTGATGCTTACGAGTATTTAATTGGGCAATTTGCCAGTGGAGCAGGAAAAAAAGCAGGAGAATTTTACACACCACAACAAGTCTCTAAAATACTAGCGCAATTAGTAACTACAGGCAAAACCAAACTAAAAAGCGTGTACGATCCAACCTGTGGCTCTGGTTCGTTATTGTTACGTGTTGCCAAAGAAGTAGGAGACGTAGGCGAGTTTTTTGGACAAGAAAGCAACCCAACTACGTATAACTTGTGCAGAATGAACATGATTATGCACGACGTACACTACAAACGTTTCGATATTTATAATGAGGATACCTTAGTAAACCCAAGCCCAAACCATATAGACAAACGTTTTGAAGCCATAGTTGCCAATCCGCCATTTTCGGCAAACTGGAGCGCAAGCCCATTATTTATGAGCGACGATCGGTTTTCGGCTTACGGTAAACTAGCACCAAAATCTAAAGCAGATTTTGCATTTGTGCAACACATGGTGCACCAACTGGACGATAATGGTACAATGGCTTGCGTATTACCACATGGTGTGTTGTTTCGTGGCGCAGCCGAAGGACACATACGTAAATTCCTTATAGAAGATAAAAACTACCTAGACGCAGTAATAGGTTTGCCAGCAAACATATTTTATGGTACAAGCATACCAACTTGTATTTTAGTATTGAAGAAAAATAGAACAGAAGATGTCACTACGATCGCAGTCGAAGGGCAATCTACCAATAAAACCAAAACTGAAACTAAAAGTCATGCTGAGCTTGTCGAAGCACCAAAAAGAAACGAGTCTATTCTCTTTATAGATGCAAGCCAGCATTTTGAAAAAGTAAAAACACAAAATGTATTAAGAGAAAATGACCAGTTTAACGATATTGAAAACATTGTTAACACCTATAAAACAAGAGTAACCAAAGACAAATACAGTTATAATGCCAGTTTAGAAGAAGTTAAAGAAAACGACTACAACCTAAACATACCACGTTATGTAGATACGTTTGAAGAAGAAGAACCCATAGATTTAACAACAGTAGCCAAAGACTTAAAAGCATTAGATAAAGACATAGCAAAAACCGATGCTACTATTGCCGACTTTTGCAAACAGTTAAACATAGACACTCCTTTTTAATGGCAACACAAAAAAAGAAAGGAAACGTCAATACTTCGCAACCGTCATTGCGAGGAACGAAGCAATCTCATGATGTCAACGATAACAACAAACAGATTGCTAACAAGTCTGTCATTGCGAGGAACGAAGCAATCTCATCAAAAGAACCTAAAAAGCTAGTACCCAAACTACGCTTTAAAGAGTTTGAAGATGAATGGGAACAGAAGAAATTGGGAGAAATATCTAAATTAATAACTAAAGGAACAACTCCAAAAAAGTTTACAGAGAAAGGAATTAATTATGTGAAGATTCAAGGCTTAGATGGAATAAATATTAATAAAGAGAAATGTTTATATATAGATAAAGCAATACATGAAGGTGAGTTGAAAAGGTCGATTTTAGAAGAAAACGACTTATTGTTTGCTATTGCTGGTGCTACAATTGGAAAGATAGGAATTGTTACAAATGAAATTTTACCTGCTAATACAAATCAAGCTTTAGCTATTATTAGATTAAAGAGTACTGATTTTTTAGAATTTACGCTTCAGATTTTACAATCAAGAATAATGAAAAAGTATATTTCTGAAAGCATAAGTGTTGGAGCTCAGCCAAATCTAAATTTGGAACAAATGGGTAATTTTAAATTTTTTCAACCCAAACTCCCAGAACAACAAAAAATAGCCAATTTCCTAACAGCAGTAGACACCAAACTACAGCAACTAACCACAAAAAAAGAAACATTAGCCCAATACAAAAAAGGCGTGATGCAACAATTGTTTAACCAACAATTGCGTTTTAAACCAGACGTCATTGCGAGGACGCAGGACGAAGCAATCTCATCAAATGAAACGGAATTTCCGGATTGGGAAGAGAAGCGATTGGGAGAGGTGTTTAAATTTAAACAAGGGTTTCAATTTCCAGTAGAAGAACAGTTTGATGAACCTTTTGAGAATAGTGTTTATTTTATTAGAATAGTAAATGTAACCTCTTCACCCGATGACAAGAGATATGTCATAAAGCCAGAAGAACAGCATATATTATCTAAAAATGATTTGTTTATGGTTAGATATGGAGATGCTGGAAGGATTGCTACTGGATTTAATGGAATCATAGCAAATAATATGTTTCGATTATTACCAAAAATGAAAATAAGCGAGAAATGGTTTTATTTCTATTTAGATTCAATTTATGAAAAAATACATGCTTTAGCAGGTTCATCAACAATGCCAGCTATAAAATTTGGTACAATTGAAAATTTAAAAGTTGATACACCATCCCTAAAAGAACAACAAAAGATAGCCAATTATTTAAGTGCTATAGATTTAAAAATAGAAACAGTACAAACGCAACTAAGCAAAACGCAGGCGTTTAAAAAAGGCTTGTTGCAGGCGATGTTTGTTTAATTAAAACCGTCACTGCGAGGCACGAAGCAATCTCATGAAAGGAAACGTAAACGAGAGACAGATTGCTTCGTTCCTCGCAATGACACTCGTAACGTCACTGCGAGGCACGAAGCAGTCTCATGAAAGGAAACGTAAACGAGAGACAGATTGCTTCGTTCCTCGCAATGACGTAACTAGAAACCAGTATTTTCTTTAAATAAAAATAATAAGTGTTTTTCACTAAGTTAATGCATAAATAAGTGTTTTTCACTAATCGTAAGCGTTTTTCACTTATATTTGATAATAATTGTTTTTCACAAAAAGAGATGAGTAATAAACGTTTTTCACTTAAAATAACTGTTTTTCACGGCTTAAAAGCACCAGAAGAAGGTACTTTAGTAGGTTATGCAGCCTTAATTGAAGCCTATAAATTGGCAGTGCCTATGCCTAATCAATTAGTGCTTATTAGTTTTAAAAACAGAAAATACAGCACAGCGTCTTGGAAAGTGTTTACAACGAGACATCAACCAGAAGACACGCTTCATAAACAATTAGTATTTGCTTTAAAATACGAAGGCGTTAATTTATTGGTGTTAAAAAAACTGTTTCATGTTGTGCCTAAACAGGAAATCGAAAACATTATTAAATCTGAATCCTTAGGTCAATATACACGTAGGCTATGGTTTTTATACGAATGGCTATTAGAAGCCACATTAAATCTACCAGATTTAAATAGTGGCAATTATGTAAACGTGTTAGATACTAAATTGCAATACGCTATTAAAGGTACACGTTCTGCAAGACATCGTATTATTAACAACCTACCTGGTACACCAGAGTTTTGTCCATTAATATTTAAAACGGATAAACTAGACACTTATATTAACGCCAAATTATCAGAGCAGAAAAATACGTATTTAAACAGTATCCATAAAGATGTGTTACAACGTGCTTCTTCTTTTTTACTTTTAAAAGACTCAAAAGCATCTTTTACTATTGAGAATGAAAATCCAGGAACCAATAGAGCAATGCGTTGGGGAAAAGCCATTGGACAAGCTGGTAACAAACCATTAAGTATAGAAGAACTGGAGCGTTTACAGCAAATAGTTATTGAAAATGCCAGATTTGTAAAGCTAGGTTTAAGAGATGAAGGTGGATTTGTTGGAGAACATGATAGAAGTACAGGAGCACCATTACCAGAACATATATCGGCAAAACATGAAGATATAGCATCGTTATTAAATGGATTGGTTAGCGCCAATGTGTTAATGCAAGATGCAGCTATTGATGCTGTGTTAGCAGCTGCATCCATAGCATTTGGGTTTGTGTTTATACATCCATTTGTTGATGGAAATGGTCGTTTGCACAGATACATTATACATCATATATTAGCTAAAAAGGAATTTACGAAACAAGGTGTTATTTTTCCGGTTTCAGCATCCATTTTAGACCATATTGATGATTATAGGAAGACGCTTGAAAGTTATTCGCATCCACTATTAGATTTTATTTCCTGGAAAGAAACGGAAGATCATAATGTGATAGTTTTAAACAACACCATAGACTTCTATCGTTATTTTGATGCAACAAAACAAGCCGAATTTTTATACGATTGTGTTGATGATACGTTAAAACGTGTTATTCCAGAAGAAGTAACTTATTTGCAAAATTATGATGCCTTTAAAAGATATCTAGATAACGAATTTGAAATGCCAGATAAAATGGTGGCTACTTTAATTCGATTTTTAGAACAGAATAATGGTGTGTTTTCAAAACGAGCATTAAAGAAAGAATTTTCAGAATTAGAAGAAAACGAAGTTACTGAGATTGAAGATAATTATAAACTTATTTTTTTGAATGACTAAACAATCTGAACTACAACTAGAAAACAAGCTAATTAAACAATTAGTAGGTTTAGGTTACCAAAATATAACCATAACAGATGGAGACGCTTTAGTGTCTAATTTAAAAGCGCAATTAGAAGCGTTTAATAAAACGGTGTTTTCTACTAAAGAGTTTGATACTATTTTAAACCACCTAGCTAAAGGAAATGTGTTTGAAAAAGCCAAAACCTTACGCGATCGTTTTAATATTACCAGAGACAATGGAGACAGTTTTTATGTACGCTTTTTTAATAATGAGGATTGGACAAGTAATCTGTTTCAAGTTACCAATCAAATAACCCAAGAAGGGACTTACAAAAACCGATACGATGTTACGTTGTTAGTAAACGGTTTACCATTAGTACAAATAGAGTTAAAACGTCGTGGTTTAGAAATTAAAGAAGCCTTTAACCAGATTAATCGTTATCAACGTCATTCGTTTTGGTCTAATCATGGACTGTTTCAGTATGTGCAATTGTTTGTTATTAGTAATGGTGTAAACACTAAATATTTAGCTAATAATAAGTTGCAGTCTGTTAAGCAAACCTTCTTTTGGGCAGATGTAAACAATAAAAATATTACCAATTTAACCGAGTTTGCTAGTTCATTTTTAAACCCAAACCATTTGGGTAAAATGATTGCGCAATATGTGGTGCATAACGAAACGCATAAAATATTAATGGTCTTACGTCCATATCAGTTTTATGCAACAGAGAAGTTAGTAAATCAAGTCGCTATAAGTAACGACAACGGTTACATTTGGCACACTACAGGTTCTGGTAAAACCTTAACGTCTTTTAAAGCGAGTCAGATTATTATGGACTTGCCAAACGTACACAAAGTAGTGTTTGTGGTAGATAGAAAGGATTTAGATTACCAAACCATGTTAGAGTTTAATAGCTTTAAAAAAGACAGTGTAGACGTTACAGATAATACACAATCTTTGGTTAGGCAGTTAACAGACGATTCTAAATTGGTGTTAACCACAATACAAAAACTAAACAATGCGATTTCTAAAGCAAATTACGAGAAAAGCTTAACGCACTTACAAGATAAAAAAGTAGTCTTTATTTTTGATGAATGTCATAGAAGTCAGTTTGGAGATACACACAAAAAAATTACCGAATATTTTAAAAGTAGCCAACTGTTTGGGTTTACAGGCACACCAATTTTTAAAGACAATGCGTCTAAAAACGATTTAGGAAAACGTACTACTAAAGATTTGTTTGGAGCATGTATGCACAAATACGTGATTACAGATGCTATAAAAGATCAAAACGTATTGCGTTTTGGGATTGAGTATGTTGGTAAATACAAACAAAAAGGAAATACGTTAATAGATATTGAAGTAGAAGATATTAATACTGCTGAGGTTTTTGCTGACGAAAAACGTTTAGAAAAAATTGCAGATTATATGATTGCGTATCACAATCAGAAAACGTTCAATAAAGACTATTCGGCTTTGTTTGCAGTGAGTAATATTGATACGTTAATTAAGTATTATGATATCTTCAAACGTAAAAAAGAAGCAGGCGAACACGATTTACGTATAGCAACTATATTTTCTTACGGAACCAATGAAGAAGACGAAGATGCACAGGATTATATTCCTGGAGACCAATTACAGCAAGCAGCAGAGCCACAAGCACAATACAAAACAAGTCATACCAGAGAAAAGTTAGACGCATATATTTTAGATTACAACCAAATGTATAATACTAGTTTTTCGACTAAAGATAGTCAGCAGTTTGAAAACTATTTTAAAGACATTAGTAAACGTTTAAAAGAACGTGAAAAAACAACCTTTCAAGACAAAGACAGATTAGATATCGTGATTGTAGTAAACATGATGCTAACAGGTTTTGATGCTAAAAAGGTAAACACATTGTATGTCGATAAAAATTTAAAGTATCATGGTTTAATACAAGCGTTTTCTAGAACAAACAGGATTTTAGGCGAGCAGAAATCACAAGGAAACATTTTGTGCTTTAGAAACCTTAAAAAGGCAACTGATGAAGCAATAACTTTGTTTTCTAATAAGGATGCGATAGAAGATATTATTTTACCGCCTTATGAAGCTATTGCAGAAAAATTTGATGACGCTTTAAAAAATCTATTAGAGATTGTTCCAACGTTTCAAAGTGTAGACACATTACCAAGTGAAATAGAAGAGTTGCAATTTATAGAAGCTTTTAGACGTTTATTGCGTGCTAAAAATGTATTAGAATCTTACACCGATTTTGATTGGGAAGATTTGGGCATTGACGAGCAAACTTTTGAAGATTACAAAAGCAAGTATTTAGATTTACACGATAAAGTTAAAAACGATAGCCAAAAGCATAAAACATCAATTCTTGATGATATTGATTTTGAGTTAGAGTTAATCCATCGTGATCAAATTAATGTAGCTTACATTTTACAACTCTTAGCCAAATTAAAACATTCTAAATCTGCAGATGCTAAAGCACAGAAAAAGGCAATTATAGATATGTTGTCTGGAGACGTAGAGTTACGTAGTAAACGCGAATTGATAGAAAAATTTATTGAAGAAAATTTACCACATATTAGCGATGTAGATGCGATTCAAGATGAATTTGAACGTTTTTGGCATGAAGAAAAGGTATTAGCACTTGCTAAATTATGCGAAGAAGAGCATCTTGATAAAGCGCAGTTTAAAGCACTTATTGAAAGCTACACCTATAACGGAAGAGAGCCTTTACGCGATGAGGTTTTTAAATGTTTGGACAGTAGACCAAGCATTTTAAAAGCACGCGAAATTGGAGAACGTATTTTAGATAAAATGAAAGAATATGTTCAAGTTTTTGTTGAAGGGATGACAGGATAATGCTGTCACTGCGAGGCACGAATTGTATCGTCACTGCGAGGTACGAAGCAGTCTCATAATGCCAACGGTAACAATCAACAGATTGCTTCGTGCCTCGCAATGACAAGTAGTTTTGTCCTCGCAATGACATTAGAAAGGAGCAATGACAGTAGAAAAGGTGCAATGACACATATTAATTATGAAACCAGGTTACATTTACATTCTCACAAATAAAAATAATACCACATTATATGTTGGTGTAACAGCTTATTTAAAAGAACGTATACTGCAACATAAAGAAAAACACGATTTAAAATCGTTTACAGCCAGATACAATTTAGACAAACTAGTATATCATGAAGCACACCAAATGATAGGTGATGCAATAGCAAGAGAAAAGCAATTAAAAGGAGGAAGCAGAGCTCAGAAAACAGGTTTAATTGAAAGTGTAAATTCAGAATGGTTGGATTTATTTGAAGAACTTTAACGTTACTGTATTGGTTTCACTACGAAGCATGAATAATACCGTCATTGCGAGGACGCAGGACGAAGCAATCTCATGATGCGAGAACTAATACATTAAGAGATTGCTTCAGGTTTACTTCGTTACCTCGTAAAGCTCGCAATGACATTAGAAGATTTCTTCGTGCCTCGCAATGACAGAAAAAAATAAAACAAGAACAACATAACCACCCAATGAAATTACTAACCAAATCAAGATTTAAATTAGGACTTGAATGTCCAAACAAATTATACTACACACTTAAAAAGGAGTATGCTAATATTAAATTAGATGATCCGTTTTTAGAAGCATTGGCACAAGGTGGTTTTCAGGTAGAAGAACTAGCGAGACTACATTATCCAGAAGGTGTTTTAATAGAAGGCAACGATTGGGATTATGAGTTGTTATGGCAACAAACACAAGACTTACTAAAGCAAGAGAATGTTACCATTTTTGAAGCCGCATTTTTAATAGATGGTTTGTTTATTAGAGTGGATGTTTTAGTTAAAACAGGCAATAAAATTGAGCTTATAGAAGTAAAATCTAAATCTTTTGATCCTAATAATGAATATTTGTTAGTTGGTAAAAAAGGAGCTATGCGACCAAGTTGGAAACCATATTTATTTGATGTGGCTTTTCAGAAATACGTAATACAGAGTTGTTTTCCAGAGTGGAAAATTAACTCGTATTTAATGATGGCAGATAAAACCAAAAAAGCGAGTATTGATGGTTTAAATCAGTTATTTAGAATAAGCAAAAAGGAAGTCAATAGAACAGGAGTTACAAAAAAAGTGAGCACTTTAGAAGCCACTGGAAATCCAGTTTTAGGTAGAAAAAAAATCTCAGGTATCATTAAAGATATTGAAAGTAACAAACATAAATACCATACTAATTTAAACTTTATTGAGTCTGTCGAATTTTTAAAAGACACCTATTTAAAGGATGCTTATGCTAATTGGCCTACAAGTTATAAAGGCTGTAAGTCTTGTGAGTTTAAATGTAATACTAACGATAAAGAACAAGGACTAAAATCTGGATTTGAAAACTGTTTTACCAATCAGCACCAATGGACAGAAGAAGACTTTAAAACTGAAAACATTTTCGATATTTTTAATTTCAGAAAGGGAAGTAAATTGTTCGATGAAGGTATTTTCTTTAAAAATCAACTTACTGAAGATTCTATTAGTTTAATGGGTGATCCTGAAAAACTAACAACTTCTTACAGACAATGGTTACAAATTGAAAAAGCGGTTAATAACGATGACTCAATCTATGTAGATGAAGATGGTTTAAAGGACGAAATGGAAACTTGGGTGTTTCCGCTTCATTTTATAGATTTTGAAACCAGTACTGTTGCATTACCATTTAATAAAGGTGTAAAACCTTATGAGCAGATTGCGTTTCAGTTTTCGCATCACATCTATCATGAAGATGGACGTATAGAACATGCTAATGAATATATTAATAACACAGCAGGTGTGTTTCCTAATTTTGAATTTGTACGTGCTTTAAAAACTGCTTTAGAAAGTGATGAAGGTTCTATTTTTAGGTATTCTCATCATGAGAACACGATTTTAAATGCTATTTATTTTCAATTATTAGAATGTAACGAAAAAGATAAAGAGGAGTTAATGGCTTTTATACAACACATTTCGCATTCAAAAGGCGATAGTGCCATCACATGGAGAGGCCATCGTGATATGATAGATTTATGGCAAGTAGAAAAGAATTTCTATTATAATCCGTTAACAAAAGGCTCAAATTCTATAAAATCGGTATTGCCAGCAGCATTGGCTTCAAGTTCCTTTTTACAAGAAAAATACGCAAAACCTTTAAAAGATATTAATGTAACGAGTAAGAATTTTAAAGACAACCATACGTGGTTAACTTTAGAGAATGAAGCCGTTATAAGTCCTTATAAAATGCTGCCTGCTTTATTTAAAGATTGGAGCGAAGATGACATTGAAAATACATTGTCTGAAATTGAAGACATTGATAATGGAGGTGCTGCATTAACAGCTTATGGTAAATTACAATATACTGATATGTCTAAAAACGAGGTGACCGAAATTACTTCTGCTTTACTTAAATACTGTGAGCTAGATACGTTGGCTATGATTATGATTTATGAGCACTTTAGAGAATTGGTGAAATAAAATAAGAATGAATATAAAGGAGTTAATAGGTGAGTTTAGTATTGTTGGAAGCAACCAAGACCAAGCAGCAGCAAGCTACAAAGGCACACTAGAGTTAACGTTAAACGAAAACAATAGAATAAACGCCAAGTGGACCATAAACAACAACCAAGAGCAATTTGGAACAGGCTTCTTTAAGGATAACATTTTGGTTATTAATTTTAATTACAAAGGAGACGATGGGCTTGTTTACAAAGGTGTTGTGGTGTACAAATGCATTACTAAAGATATTCTAGACGGTTTTTGGTCTGAGAAACATGGTAATCCATTATATCTAGGCGAGGAGCGTTGTTTTAGAATTGGTTCTCAAAAGGAAGCCGCTAATTAATATAAGATTTAGTGTACATCCAGAAATCGGTTACTCGTTTTATTATAACATAAATATAATACTAAGTTTATAAATTAAACGCGAACTATAATTACATCAAAATAATATAGACTTATCTTGCAGCCGTTTTTAATTGTAGTCAATACAATTAATATAAAAGTAACAATTATGGAGAAAAGGGAAAGTAAAGAAGATAAAGTAACCCAAATAAATAAAGTAGTAGAAAATTACTTTAATACAAATACAAAAAAGGATTGGATTCCTGTAAAAGATATTATGCCAGCTTTAATTGAAGCAGGTGTTTTTACAAAGGATAATAAAAAAGGCTTACCACTTAGAAAAGTACTAAGAGCTTTAGATAAAGAAAACAAACTAGATACAATACCATCTGTTCATGCACAAAGAATAGAAACTGCTGTGTATTGGTATTTAGTAAGAGAAGGCGCTGAGTTTACAGAAAATGAAGCTATAGTTACGGTCTCTAAAAAAGACAGATCTAAAGAGCTAAGAGAAAACAGCGATGAATTCTACATCTTGGACCTTTGCGACGAGTTGCTTAAAGAGAAAGCCTCACGTAAGCACACTTTTGCAGGTTTATTAGGAGATATGCATAAAAAAGGAAAGACACGAACAAAACTACCTTTAGCAGCCTATTACGAAGATGCTAATTTAGTAATCGAGTTTTTAGAAAAGCAAAACAATACCGAAGCGCATTTAGAAAAGCTAAATGTTATGACAGTAAGTGGTATTACAAGAGGAGAACAAATAATAAGATACAATAAAAGACGAAGAGATATTCTTGAAAAAAAGAGCATCAATTTAATTGAAATCGATTATTCTTTATTCGAATGTGATAACAAAAAGAACTTAAGTCGTGAAAAGGATAAAGACGTAAGACTTCTTAATAAGATACTGACGAAGTATATTAAATAAGAGAACATATTCCAAAGTTATATTAAAAGAGATCGAAATTGCATACCTAAAAAGATGTAGTTTCGATCTCTTTTTTTATAATACGTTTTTTGTGTTTTTATATCCTAAAAAGATGTTTATATAAATCTTAAATAGTATTATAATAATACTTTATAGATTTTTTATTCACTGTATAATAAGTAAAAGTAAATTTGTAGATATTAATAATTTACAATTATTATGAAAGTGAAAATAACAATAGTACTATTGTACGATTCGAAAAAAAAGAGATAGAAAACGAAGCACTTTTTAATGCTCTTAAAAAGTATTCAAACTCCAGATCTAATATTGTAGAATGTGAAGATACAGAGTGTGATATGGTTTACATTACTGAGCACGAAAGCTATAGAAGAAACTACCTATACCATTTAGATAAATATAGAAAGCTTAAAGATGAGTTTTTTAGTAACATACAAGGCAAATTTGCTTTTGTGAAAAGCTAATTAGTTTAAACTAAACGCATTAATTTGGTAACATTACATAAAATAGATTTACACAGAAGGCTTTGTATTAAAAAGGATTTAAACGAGTTATGTTCTTTGCATAACGTTTTGGAAGCTTTTAATACAGAACTAGATCACTTAAGTGTGATAGAAAAACAACTATTAAAAAACGTTTCGGTTTCTAGTGCAATTCTTGCAATGCGTAGAAAAAATGTAATGTTAATGGCATGTTTTTGTAAGTATAAGCAAGAACTTAATACAGAACTTGAATATAGTAAAACAGAATACGATTTAAACCGACTAAAAGTTCACGAACAAAAGCGAGAGAGTTATATCTTATTAATTGAAGATTTTAGTGCTTTTAAAAACCAGTATTACACGTTGCTTAAAAAGTTTAAACGCGACTAATTTTTAGCTTAATTGAGATTAATAAGAGTTTTTAAGTATATAGATTCTCAATGTTGGATTAATTAAATCCAACATTTTTTTAAATTTAATTATGATTTTTGTATGGTTATTTAATTTCATTAATTAATAACCATACAAAGTTGTATATTGCATAACAACACTCTGTTATGTATTTAAAACACTATATATCATTATTACTGACTTCTGTATTGTTTTTTCATCAATTAGAAGCTCAAGAATTACCACCAATAAATGTATTTACACCACAACAATATAATGGTGAGAGCCAGAATTGGGCAATTTCTCAAGCGCAAGACAAAACAATATATGTTGCTAACAATGTTGGTCTTTTAGAATATAATGGTGCTAAATGGACAAGGTATAACTCTCCAAATGAAACTATTTTACGCTCAGTAAAAGTTGTTGGTAATAAAATTTATACAGGTTGCTATATGGAGTTCGGTTTTTGGTTAAAAAACAACTTTGGCATTTTAGAATACACTTCACTTTCTAAGAATAAACAATTTTCTTTAATAGAAGACGAACAGTTTTGGCAAATAATAAATTTAGATAATTGGCTGCTGTTTAGTTCTTTAAATCGAATTTATATTTATAACACTATAGATGAGAGTTTTAGAATAATAGAATCAGAATCTACTATAACCAAACTGTTTAAAGTAGATAATGCTATTTATTTTCAAGACCTAGACATAGGTATTTATAAAATTGTTAATGGCAAGAAATCTATTTTTATTGACCATAATAGTGTAAGAGAAAATAGTATAATAAATATTTTTAGTTATCAAGGTAAACTTTTGGTACAAACAGAAAACAAAGGTGTTTTCGAATTTTACAAAGGCACTTTATCTCCATGGGATAAAGAGATTAATAAAACATTGTCTAACTATAGCTTGTATAGTAGTATTAAACTTAAAGATGGTGGATTTGCTTTTGGGACCATTTCTAACGGAGTTATTATATTAGATAAAAATGGAGAATTAGTACATGAAATAAATCAAAATTTAGGCTTAAGTAATAATACTGTGCTTTCTGTTTTCGAGGATGTAGATAGTAACATCTGGCTAGGTTTAGATAATGGTATTAATTGTATTAATAGTAAATCTCCAATAAAGATATTTTATGATTCTAAAGGACAATTAGGTTCCGTTTATGCTTCAGCAATATATAACGGCAATTTGTATTTAGGTACAAATCAAGGTTTGTTTTATAGAGACGTTAATAATGCAACGCAATCATTTCGTTTTATTGAAGGTACTCAAGGTCAAGTTTGGTGTTTACAAATAATAGACAAACAATTGTTTTGTGGTCATAATTCTGGTACTTATTTAATAGTAGGAAATCAGGCTAAAAACATTTCAAATGCTAAAGGGACGTGGTCTATAAAAACTATTAAAGGAAAACCTAACTTACTATTACAAGGTAATTATAATGGTTTAAATATTCTTGAAAAAGAAAATGGTGTTTGGAGTTTTAAAAATAAAATTGAAGGTTTCGATATTTCTTCGCGTTTTTTCGAATTAGTTGATAGTACAACTATTTTTGTTAATCACGAATACAAAGGTGTATATAAAATTGATGTAGATGATGCTTTTACAAATGTTAAAACCATAGATATTAAATCGGTTAGTAAAGGGTTGCATTCTAGTTTGTTTAAGTATAATAATGGTGTGTATTATGTGTTTAGAGAAGGCTTTTATAAGTATAATTTTAATGAAGACAAGTTCTTGATTGACAGCTTAATAAGCAGATCTTTTAAGCCGGAAAACTATACGTCTGGTAAATTAATTCACGATTTAGAATCTAACACACTTTGGGGATTTACAAAAACTGATATTATTCATGTAAAGCCAGGGAAACTATCAAACAAGCCAGAGATTAAAGAAATTGCATTACCCACAAGTTTTAGGAATAGTGTAATTAGTTATGAGAATATTATTCATGTTAATGGTAGTAAATATCTTTTTGGCACCAATTCTGGGTACTTAATTTTTGATATAAATAGATTTGAAAATACAAAAGAAACTATTGCATTAAAAACCATAGCAAGCAGTAAGTCTAATGGTAAATCTAAATCTTTAAGTATATTAGAATCTGCCGATTTAGAACCTTATGAAAACAATATTGAGTTTACTTACTGCTTAACTCAGTTTAATAAATTTAAGGTTACAG
The DNA here is from genome assembly GCF_002831665.1 of Lacinutrix sp. Bg11-31. Classification (NCBI taxonomy): domain Bacteria; kingdom Pseudomonadati; phylum Bacteroidota; class Flavobacteriia; order Flavobacteriales; family Flavobacteriaceae; genus Lacinutrix; species Lacinutrix sp. Bg11-31. The sequence goes on along the minus strand of NZ_CP025118.1, from coordinate 1,424,448 downwards.
AATATCAGCATCAATTGCTTGGGATATATAACGAATGGAGCGATTGGACCACAGAACCTAAAGTGTTATATAAAAATTTACCATCAGGAGATTACACCTTTAATGTTAGAGCGAGAGTAGGTGAAAATGTTTCAAAAAACACTTCAACCTATCAATTTTATATCAACAAAACTTGGTATGCTTCTAATGTTGCAGTTATAATTTATGTTCTTAGTGCTATTTTATTAATCCTTTTGTTGCATTATTTTTTTAATAACTATCATAAAAGACAAAGAGAGAAAATATTAAGTAAAGCTCAACGAGATTTAGAGCATAAAGAGTTGGAAAATAAGCAACAGCAAATGCAATTTAAAAACCAACAATTACATCAAGACATAGAAAGTAAAAGCAGGGAGCTTGCTATAGCTACTATGAGTTTGATTAAAAAGAACGAATTCTTAAATAGTATTAAAACGGAACTAAACAGTAAAGGTTCTGATGCTAATATTAAGTCTGTAATTAAAATAATTGATAAAAATATAAACACTACAGACGATTGGAAGTTTTTTCAAGAAGCCTTTAATAATGCTGATAAAGATTTTCTTAAAAAATTAAAAACAGTACACAGTACATTAACACCAAATGATCTTAAATTATGTGCGTATCTTAGATTAAATCTATCTTCTAAAGAAATAGCACCTTTGCTAAATATCTCTCCAAGAAGTGTTGAAGTAAAACGTTATCGTTTACGAAAGAAAATGAATTTACCTCACGAAACAAGCTTAGCGAACTACATCATCGAGTTATAAGTACACAACACTAAGCCAAAGCACCTATACATTACCACAACATTATCATTTTGTAAATGATTTTATAAAAATATTTAAACATTTTCGATACTCTAAAAGTCGCATTGTTTCTAATGTACGGTGCTGAATTCGCAATATTTTACTCTTTATTTTGCGATGTATGTTTTTTGTAGCGGTATGTTTTGGCAAATCAGCAACTAATAAAGTTAAATTTACGTTCAATAAAAGCACAGTTTTTAATTTTAAATCTAATATGGCTAAAAACCAAACTAAAAAACAATACATATGAGGAAGAACATTTTTAGAATTATTCTAATTTTAATTTCTGCATCATCGGTATTTGCTCAGGCAGATAAAGTAACTGTTCAAAAGAATAGTGACGGTATGAAATTAGTAGTTAATGGAGAGGACTTCATGATTAATGGAATGAATTGGGGCTATGTTCCAATTGGTAAAAATTATTCATATAGTTTATGGAAACAATCAGACGATGTTATAAAAGCTGCACTAGATAAAGAAATGGGACTTCTTAAAAATATGGGAGTTAATGCAATTCGTCAATATACAGGAGTGCAACCAAAATGGATTAAATATATCTACGAAAATTATGGTATTCACACCATGCTTAATCATTCTTTTGGTCGTTATGGTTTAACCATAGATGGGGTTTGGGTTCCTGTAACAGATTATAGAGACCAGAAAACACAAGCGATGTTGTTGAATGAAGTAACAGAACTTGCCGAACAATATAAAAACACTCCAGGTTTATTAATGTTTCTATTAGGAAACGAAAATAATTACGGTTTATTTTGGGCAGGTGCAGAAACTGAAGATTTTCCAGATGAAGAAGAAAAAAGAAAAGCTGTTGGCGAAAAGCGTGGAAGACCAATGTATAAGCTAATGAATGATGCTGCATTGAAAATAAAATCTATAGATGGTTCGCATCCAGTTGCAATATGTAACGGAGATTTATTGTTTTCAGATATTGTAGCTGAAGAATGTAAAGATGTAGACATTTATGGAACAAACATGTATCGAGGTGTTTCTTTTGGTGATGCTTTTGAAGAGGTTAAAAACAAATTAAATAAACCTATTCTTTTTACAGAATTTGGAGCTGATGCATTTAATGCTATAAATAATGATGAAGATCAAGAATCGCAAGCCTATTATATGGTTGGTAATTGGAGAGAGATTTACGAGAATGCTGCTGGTTTAGGTAAATCAGGAAACTCAATTGGAGGTTTTACTTTTCAGTTTAGTGATGGTTGGTGGAAATATGGACAAACAAAAAACTTAGAGGTTCACGATAACAATGCTTCGTGGGCAAATGGTGGATATTCAAGAGATTTAGCACCAGGAGAAAATAACATGAATGAAGAGTGGTTTGGTATCTGTGCTAAAGGGCAAACAAACGATAGAGGTTTATATGATTTATATCCAAGAGCTGCATATTACTCTTTAAAAGAAGCGCATCAAATTAATCCATATATAGATGGTGTAGATCAAGATTTTATCAGTAATCATTTTAATAATATTAATTTAATGGACGCCGTTTTAAGAGCGCGTGGTGATAAAGCAGCTTTAAAAGGAGCAAGTAGCGATAAAATCAAACTTAGTAATCTAAGAGCAGAATTTACAACTTATAATACAGGTGGTTCTTTATTAACAACACCAGATAATCAAGATCCAGAAAACCCAAATGCGTCTCCAAGTCAATTAGGATTCGATCATATGCAATCTTATTATATTGGTGTAGAAGCAAATCCTGCTCCAAACATGAGAGCAAATGTAAACGTTAATATTCTAGGTAATGTAGCAACTAATCCTATAGATGAAATCTTTTATGAGAATAGAGGACAGTCAAGATCGGTAAATACAGACGATGGTAATCTTAATCTTAGCGATTTAAATAGATTACAAGTTTATAATGCAGAATTCGAGTGGAATGGTAAAGAAGCAGATGTTAGAGGTTTTTATAGAACAGGACACTATCATTGGGGTTACGAAGGAGATTTCTTCGGTTTATATCCAGAAGCAAATTACGGACCAAATTTAGATATCTATAATGGAGAAATTTCGGGTATAGAAATAGATGCTAAAAAAGGATTAAAAGGATTAAAAGCAGCTTTCGGGCCACAATTGTGGTGGGGAGCCAATCCTGCGTTTCTATTAAAATATAGTAAAACATTTGGGAAATATGATGTTACAGGAGTGTATCATGAAGATATTGATGATGTAGGTGAAGCTGTAACTTCTATAGCTGTACCATTACCAAAAACACGTAGAGCAACATTACATGTAAAAAGGGATTTTGGTAATATAGGAGTAGAATTAGGTGGTATTTGGGGAGGACAACCTTTAAATGGCAGAGAATTTCAGTTTGCAGAAGGAGAATCTGGTAATTATATAATTTATACAGATAAAATTAATAACGAAGATAATTGGGGAGCCAAAGCAAAACTAACCTACCAAAAAGGACGATTTAATTGGTATGGCCAAGGATCTGTAATGGGATTAGTTGCTAATGGAGGTGGAGACCAAACACAAACATTTACTGGTTGGAGACTAAAGGATTCAGGAAGTGGTAATCAAACAAACTTCCTTTCTGGATTTACTTATTCTTTTGGTAATTTTCAAATAGCTCCAAATTTTTTATGGCAAAAACCAATTGTTGCAGCAATGCCTAACGATGTTAATGGAACAGGTAGATTAAGAAATATTCAAGACGATCCATTTGCCGTTAGAGCAAATAGAGAAACAACTGCAGGAGAACTTTTATTGACTTACGATCCAACACCAGGAACTTGGATGTACGAATGGGATAATGATAGAGCAGAGGATGCTAAATTTGCAATGAATCTTGGTTTTGTATATCGTCACCACCCAACTGCTCAAGATGCTGCAATTGGCTTTTTAGCCAATAGAACAGCATTTGCCTTCCCTAATGCTGCACCAGCCGAAGATTTATGGGAAATAAATACCAGAATAGTTTCTAAGGTAAGTCCAGATTTAGGACTTATAGCAAATTTTTATACAGGTAACGGACAAGCAAACGGAAGCGACGAAAGATTGATCAATCGTTTTGGAGGAGATATTAGAGTTATCTATAAAAAAATAAAAATTGTTCACGAACTTAAATTAAACGATTGGGGACCATTTGATTATCATCGCGATTACAACCTTACCTATCCATTACAAACAATGTTAGATATATCTACAACATTAGGTAAGCCAGGCTGGTTTGTTTTGCCAGATACAAAAATTGGAATTCGTGGAACTTGGCGTTCGCTAGACGAATATTCGCCTAGATACACTCCTAATAACACAGCTTCAGAGTTTTCAACTTCACCTATATTAAGTCCAGTTGGGTTTGGTAATGGTAGCGAATGGGAAATTAGAACATACATACATATTAACATTGGAAAATAAAAAGCAAATAGATATGAAAAATAGAACATATACTTTTTTAAAAAAAGCAGCCTTTTTTGGACTTCTTTTCATCTCAATATTAGGTTGCGAAAGAGAGCCGTCAAGCGATGTAGAATTTGCAACATATCCTACAAATGGAGATGTTTTTATTGATGGGTTTGTTGGAGGTTTAGATTACTTTCCTTTTACAGGTTCTTTTTTAGAGGCTTTTTCTGTAGAGGAAGACGAAACGTATCAAGGATCAGCATCTATGCGATTCGATATACCTAGTTTTGGAGTTAATTATGGAGGAGCAACTTTTCCAAGTTTAGGACCACGAGATTTATCTGGCTTCGATGCATTAACATTTTGGGCAAAAGCGTCTCAAGGTGCAGATATTAACGAAATTGGTTTTGGTATCGATGGCAATACAGATAATAAATATCAAGTTACTGTTCAAAATTTACAAATATCAACAGTTTGGACTAAATATATTATACCAATACCTGATCCTTCAAAATTAATAGAGGCAGGTGGAATGTTTTGGTATGCAGAAGGTGCAGAAAATGCTGATGATGAAGGTGGTTACACTTTTTGGATTGACGAACTAAAATATGAAAAATTAGGTAATATTGCGCAACCAAGACCAGCTATTTTTAATAGTCAAGATATTGTGCAAACTGCATTTTTAGGAGCACCAATTCCTTTAACAGGTTTAACACAAACCTTTAATTTAGGGTCAGGTGTTAACCAAACAGTAAGTGCTGCACCTTCCTATTTTACATTTACCTCTTCAAATACAAATGTAGCATTAGTAAGCGAGTTAGGTATAGTAACTATAGTTGGTGAAGGTAGTGCGGTAATTACGGCTAGTATAAACGGAGTTCCGGCAGAAGGATCCTTAACAGTTAATTCGGCAGGTAGTTTTGATTTAGCTCCAACACCTACAAGAGATCCAAACACTGTAATTTCTATTTTTAGTGACCATTACACTAATGTACCTGTAGATTTTTATAATGGATTTTGGGAACCTTTCCAAACAACAACGTCTGCAGATTTTATAGCAAGTGGCGATAATATTTTAGGGTATTCAAACTTTAATTTCGTAGGGACTCAATTTGCTAATCCAACTATAGATGCAACGAATATGAATTTTTTACATGTAGATATTTATATACCAGATGGATTACCATCATTATTTGACTTTCTAATCTCGGTTGTAGATTTTGGGCCTGACGGAGTAGATGGAGGCACAGATGATACTAGACAACAAATATTTATAAGTGCTTCTGATGTTCAAGCAGACACATGGGTTTCATTAGATTTACCTATAACCTTGGCTGATAGAGATCACTTAGGGCTTATTATATATGAGAATATTAATTTTGCCACGTTAACTGATTTTTATTTAGATAACGTTTATTTCTACGAATAATTAATAATATAAAAAGATGAATAAAATCAATTATAAAAAAGATCTATTGAAAACGATTTCTATGTTTTTTATAGCAATGTTGTTTTTAGCAATTACAAGTTGTTCAACAAACGAAAAACAAACTGTAGCAAACTTTACAGAGATTGTTATGCAAGATGAGTTTAATACTGATGGAGCACCTAATAATGCACTTTGGAATTTCAACATAGGTAATGGCGAAAATGGTTGGGGAAATAATGAACTTCAATATTATACAGATCGTACAGAAAATGTAAAAGTAGAAAATGGCTATTTGTTAATTACAGCAAAAGAGGAACAATATAATGGATCTTCTTATACATCATCACGACTTTTAACAGAAGGTAAATTCGATCAGGCTTATGGTCGTTTTGAAGCAAGTATAAGATTACCATATGGTCAAGGTATGTGGCCAGCTTTTTGGTTACTTGGAGAGGATTGTGACGAAGTTATTTGGCCGCAATGTGGAGAAATAGATATCATGGAATATCGAGGACAAGAACCAACTACAGTTCATGGAACTGTTCATGGACCGGGTTATTCAGCTGGTGAAGCTATAACAAAATCTTACACTTTAGAAAATGACCGTTTCGATACAGGTTTTCATGTATTTGGCATAGAGTGGACACCAGAATATATTAATTACTATGTGGATGACGTATTATACAACCAAATTACACCAGAAGATGTCACTGGCGAATGGGTGTTTAATAAGCCGTTTTTCATTATTATTAACCTAGCAGTAGGTGGGAATTATGTTGGCTATCCAAATACAGAAACAGTATTTCCACAAACCATGTTAGTAGATTACGTAAGAGTTTATAAAAATATTAGTAACTAAAAAAATAAGAATTATGAAACAATTATTTAACAAAACTAAAAGTATTTTAATACTAGTATTAGCCTTATCTTTTTTAGGTTGTAATGAAGATGATGATGCGTTACCTCAAATAGTAGCAGGTTTTACACATACTATCGATTTTAATACCAGAACAGTTACTTTTATTAATACATCTACAAAAGCTACAAGATATTCATGGGCCTTTGGAGATCAAACTACTCTAGCGGAAGAATCAACTTCAACAGAGGTGAATCCAATAAAAAAATTCGCTAATAATGGTTCGTATACCATTGTTCTTACTGCTTCAAATTCTGCTGGTGCTTCTGATACTTATTCAGACACAATAATCTTTTTAGATGCTGAAATCCCTTTAATTACCTTAATAGGAGATGCAACAATGAATGTAACTTTAGGAGATGCTTTTACAGATCCGGGAGCAACAGCTCTTGATGATGTAGATGGAGATATTACACCAAGTATTGTTGTTGGTGGTGATACCGTTGATACTGCTGTAGAAGGTAGTTATATCATTACTTATGATGTAATGGATACTCAAGGCAATGAAGCGATACAAGTTACTAGAACAGTTAATGTTACTACTATAGTATGTACTCAAGAAACTTCAGAATCAATAGCAGCAGTAGATTTAAATATCACTTTTCAAACGAATACGCCTGCTGTAGTTGAAGATAATGCAACATTTACTTGGATAGATAATCCAGATGCTGCCGATCCATTAAACACCTCATGCAAAGTAGGTCAGGTAATAAGAGCTAATAACTCTCCTTATGATAATATACAAATTGATTTAACAGATAAATTAGATTTTATTGCCTCTGAAGGTGTAAAAATGAAAGTTTGGTCTCCTGTATCAAATACACCAGTTTTATTGAAATTAGAAGAAATTGGTAACGCTGGAAATTCCGTAGAACTACTTGCTACTACAACTGTAGTTAATGGTTGGGAAGAATTAACTTTTGATTTTGAAGCAACAACAACACCGCAATTTAATAAGATGGTGATTTTCTTCAATTTTAACGTAGCAGATGCTAGTACATATTACTTTGATGATTTAATGGTATATGGAACAGGTTCAGGAACAGGAGGTTCTTGTGTGCCAGAAACATCACAGTCATTAAATACAGCAGACATTAATATAACTTTTATGAGTGATCCGGCAGCTGCAGGTAGTGGTGTAACGTTTATTGAAGATAATGCTACTTATGAGTATGTTGATAACCCAGATGTTAGTACTGCCGTAAATAATTCTTGTAAAGTAGGTAAAGTAACCAAATTAGGTGTAGAGTCTTGGGATAATATACAGATTGACTTTGCAGATAAAATTACGTTTACAAACGGTTCTAATTTCACTGTCAAAGTATTTTCACCAGTCTCGGGTTATAAAGTGACTTTTAAGTTAGAAGATACGGCTGATGGTAATATAAATACAGAAGTAGCTTCTACTATAAGTACAACTAGCACAAACGCATGGGAGGAATTAACGATTCCATTTGGTGCTTCAGATAGTAATAAATATGATAAACTTGTAATATTCTTCGATTTAGAAGGGCCTGCAAATACAAATACGTATTATTTCGATGATTTAAAATTAAACCTTGGTACTGGCGGAAGCGGTGGTGGTGGTGGTACTTACGACCTTACACAAACAATTGATTTTGAGTCTACTGGATTTGGAGCTAACTGGGCTTGGAATGTATTTGAAAATGTTGGTAATGCACCATTAGAATTTGTAAATAATCCTGACGCTTCAGGAATAAACACATCTACTTCTGTTGCAAAAATCACAGCATTACAAGCAGGTGCGCCATGGGTTGGAACTGAAACAGCGCATGGAGAAATGGGTATAACATGGGATCTATCTTCTTCTAATGCTATTATTAAAATTATGGTTTATAAAACGATAATTAGCGATGTTGGAATTAAATTAGTAAATCCTGCTGGAGGAGCTCAAGAAGAGATTAAAGTATCAAATACCGTTATTAATCAGTGGGAAGAATTAACATTTGATTTTACTGGACGTATAGGAAATGGACTAGATGGCTCTACAAATATTGATCAAATAGTTGTTTTTCCTGATTTTGATGCTGCAAGATCATCAGATAACGTAGTATATTTTGATAACATCACTTTTAATTAATCTGTACGAATAATTCTTTAACTGCGATTTAAAACTATAAATATTGAATAATTAATTAAATATTAATGCGGTCTTAATTTGTGTTAGGACCGTGTTTTTTTTTGTGTAAAAACAAAGTAAAGTCTTTATTTAATCAACCTAAAAGGAGAATATATTGCTAATGGAACAAGTAATAAATAATTTAGAAAAAGCTAATATATCAATGACACAAGTAACCATTGATAAAGAAACCTATTTTAAGATTTCTAATAACGATGAAATGCGTCCTTTTTTCATGAGTATCGTAAGTGACTCTAATCATTGGATGTTTATATCTAGTAACGGTGGTTTAACTGCGGGACGTAAAAATTCTGAATATGCATTATTTCCATATTATACAGATGATAAAATTACAGAGTCTGCAGATATAACTGGTAACAAATCGATCTTCAAAGTTAAAAAAGAAGATCAAGAGTTTATGTGGGAACCATTAGCTATTAGATCACTTGGTAGATATCGTACAACTCAAAACATATACAAAAACAGATATGGTAACAAAATTATTTTTGAAGAAATTAATCATGATTTAGAATTAACATTTAGATACCAATGGAGTTCAAGTAACACCTTTGGCTTTGTGAAAAAGTCTAAATTAATTAATACTTCAAAAACGTCTGTAAGTGTGACTCTTTTGGACGGTATTCAAAATATAATGCCAGCTAGCATTGGTAGTGATATTCAAAATCAATCTAGTAATTTGGTGGATGCATACAAACGTAATGAGTTAGAAGTAGCTACTGGACTTGGAATTTATGCGCTTAGTGCAATTCTTGTTGATAAAGCAGAAGCAAGCGAAGCTTTAAAAGCCAATGTAGTTTGGTGTTTAGGTTTAGATAACCCAAAACACCTATTATCTTCATTGCAACTTAACAATTTTAGATCAGGTCAACCTGTAATGCAGGAGGTAGATGTAAAAGCGGAAAAAGGTGCTTATTTTGTGTCTACAGAAATTGAACTATTGGCAGATTCATCTAAGGAATGGACGTTTGTTGCCAATGTAAATCAAAATCATTCTGATATTGCATTTTTGTCAAAACAAATAAGAGAAGATAACACATTAATTGATAAAATTAATGAGAATATAGCCTTTGGAACCAAACGTCTTGTCGAGCTAAATGCTGCTTCAGATGGTATTCAAGTTTCAGCAGATAGTTTAAAAGATACACGTCATTTTGCGAATACATTATTCAACATCATGCGTGGTGGGATTTTTGATGATAATTATCAAATTGAAAAATGGGATTTCAAGAATTATCTTGTCAATGCAAATAAAAAAGTAGCGCGAACATCAGAAAGTATATTAAATACGCTACCAGAGGTATTCTCTTTATCAGAAATTAAAAAAATAGCATATAATAATGAAGATAAAAACTTTAGACGTTTGTGTTTAGAGTATATGCCATTAAAATTTAGTAGACGTCATGGAGACCCAAGTCGTCCTTGGAATAAATTTTCTATTAATACAAGAAGTGAAATTGATGGATCTAAAATTTTAGATTATGAAGGAAACTGGCGTGATATTTTCCAGAATTGGGAAGCATTAGCGCACTCATACCCAGAGTTTATTGAAAGTATGATTCATAAATTTTTGAATGCGACTACTTTTGATGGTTATAATCCGTATCGTGTAACCAAAGGTGGTTTCGATTGGGAAACTATTGAACCAGACGATCCTTGGTCTTATATTGGTTATTGGGGAGATCATCAAATTATTTATTTGCTTAAGTTTTTAGAGTTTATTAATAACCACAAACCAGGTAAATTAGAAAGTTTCTTTACAAAAGATTTATTTGTCTATGCTAATGTGCCATATAAGATAAAGCCATACAAAGACTTATTAAAAAACCCTAAAGATACTATCGTTTTTGACGATGCCTTAGATTATAAAATTCATGAAGAGCGCGAACAATTAGGAGCAGACGGTGCATTGCTAAGAGATGAAAATAGATTTATTATCAAAGCAAATTTTGTAGAAAAAATATTAGCAACGTCATTAGCGAAGTTATCAAACTTTATTCCTGAGGGAGGGATTTGGATGAATACGCAACGTCCAGAATGGAACGATGCTAACAATGCTTTGGTAGGTAATGGAGTATCTATGGTTACGCTTTATTATTTACGAAGATTTTTCGATTTCTTTGAAGATTTACTTGCTAAAACAAATGTCGTCGAAGTAGAAATTTCTAATGAAATATTTGACTTCTTCAACAGCGTATTAGAAACCTTTGAAAGTAACAAGAGCTTATTGTCAGGATCAATTTGCGATACTGATAAAAAAATAATATTAGATAGTTTAGGAAAAGCAGGGAGTGATTATAGAACCCATATCTACGATCATGCTTTTACAGGAAGAAAGGTATCACTTTCAATAGATAGGTTAAAAGATTTTATTACAATTAGTAAATCTTATTTAGAGCATTCAATTAGAGCAAACAAGCGTTCAGATAATTTATATCATGCATATAATTTAATGACTGTTAATGCAAATAATTCTGTTTCTATTTCTTATTTAAGTGAAATGTTAGAAGGTCAAGTTGCTGTTTTAAGTTCTGGATATTTAAACGCTAAACAAACACTTGAAGTATTAAATGCTTTAAAGAAAAGTAAACTTTTTAGAGAGGATCAATATAGTTATATGTTGTATCCAAATAAAGAACTCAAAGGGTTTTTAGATAGAAATACAGTCTCTGAAAAAGCTGTTTTATCCTCGAAATTATTAAAAGAATTATTAAGTGATGGAAACGTTCAGATCATTGAAAAAGATGTGAACGGAGAATACCATTTCAACGGAAATTTTAAAAATGCAAGTGATGTTTCTACTGCTTTAGAAAATCTTTCAGAAACCAAATATCACTCGCTTTTAGAAACTGATACTCCAAAAATATTACAAGCTTTTGAAGCTGTTTTTAATCATAAAGCTTTTACAGGAAGATCAGGTACATTTTATGGCTATGAAGGATTAGGGTCTATATATTGGCATATGGTTTCTAAATTATTATTAGCTGTACAAGAATGCTGTATAAAAGCTGTTAATGATGGTGAAGATGAAGTTGTTGTAGGGCATTTATTAGAACATTTCTATGAAATAAACGAAGGCATTGGTTTACATAAATCACCTGAATTATATGGTGCTTTTTCAACAGATCCATATTCGCATACTCCAGGAGGAAAAGGAGCACAGCAGCCAGGAATGACAGGTCAAGTAAAAGAAGATATTTTAAGTCGTTTTGGAGAATTAGGGATAGTTGTAAAACAAGGAAAATTATTATTTAACCCATGTTTATTAAGAAAAGAAGAATTTTTTACTAAACCAGCTTGTTTTGAATACATAGACATTTTTAACGAAAGAAAAAATATTCAAATGGAAAAAGGATCATTAGGATTTACGTATTGCCAAGTACCAGTAGTGTATCAAATAGCTCAAAATAACAAATTAGAAATAACTTTTAAAGAGGGTAGTTTAAAATCGTTTGATAGCTTATCACTCGACCAAGAAACAAGCCAAAAAGTGTTTAATCGTTCTGGTAAAGTTCAAAGCATAAAAGTATCAATAAAAGAAAATTACTTAAAATAAAAAGTAAGACCATGGCTAATAAAGTTATCATATTATGTGTTTTAATAGCTATAACTATGATGTCATGCAATCGAAATAATAAAGACAAACAAACCCGTAAAATCCAAAAAAAATTGACAGCCAAAGATATATTAGGAAACCCAGATTATTTAGCAATTTCTTATGGTGGCTACCGCGAAACAACAAGAGACAGTCAGCCTTTAATTAAAGAGCTTAAAAACGATCTAAAACTATTGTCTGCAATGGGAATAAAAGTGTTGCGCACTTATAATGTGCAACCAAATTTACCACATGCAGCTAATCTTTTAGAGGCCATTACAGAACTTAAAAAAGAAGATCAAACATTTGAAATGTATGTAATGCTTGGCGCATGGATAGATTGCCTTAATGCATGGACAGATCAACCTCTTAATCATGATATCGAAAGCCCAAATAATGCAAGTGAAATTGATAGAGCTGTGGCTTTGGCAAACCAATATCCAGATATTGTAAAAGTAATCGCTGTTGGTAATGAAGCTATGGTAAAATGGGCAACCAGTTATTATGTTCAACCAAATATTATTTTAAAATGGGTAAAGCATCTACAAGCTTTAAAGGCTTCAGATAAATTACCAAAAGACTTGTGGATAACAAGTTCAGACGACTTTGCTTCTTGGGGAGGAGCCGATGATTTCTATAAAGTTGAAGATTTAGAAAATATAATTAAATCTGTCGATTATATTTCTATGCATTCTTATCCATATCATAACACACATTATAACCCACAGTTTTGGGGAGTTCCAGAAGTTGAATATGAACACACCGAACTTGAGAAAATAGATAATGCTATGAAACGTGCTATTGAATTTTCTAAAAAGCAATACGATAGTGTTTCTAATTATGTAAAAAGTCTAGGTGTAGATAAGCCTATTCATATTGGTGAAACAGGTTGGGCAAGTACCTCTAATGGTTTTTATGGAAATGGAGGATCTAGAGCAACCGATGAGTATAAGCAAGGTTTATATTATAAGTTGATGAGAGAATGGACTGATAAAGAAGGTATTTCGTGTTTCTATTTTGAAGCTTTTAATGAAAAGTGGAAAGATGCACATAATCCTGAAGGGTCAGAAAATCATTTTGGATTATTTACCATAGATGGAAAAGCAAAATATCCAATTTGGGATTTAGTAGATAAAGGTGTTTTTAGAGGCTTAACCCGAAAAGGAAATACTATAACTAAAACTTACAATGGTAGCATTAAAAAACTCTTAGAAGAGGTTTTAGTTCCACCATCAAAACATGAAATTATGAATAGATAGAAAAACTTAGAGAGTTTAATAAGTTTCATTCTTAGGTTTTTGCAAATTGATTATAACATCTAAAGCTTTAAATGAAAGAACAATAGTTGGTCAAGGTTTAAAACTTGATAGGTTATTATTAAAACATAATCATATGAACGCACTAAAATATGGCATCTATAGCCTCTTACTAATCACAATGAGTTGTAGTAACGAAGAAAAACAATTAGAAGTTGAAGTATTTGAAACTTCAGCCAGCGGAAATAATTTAACTAAGCTCACCAATTTCTCTGGAGAAACAGCTACAGATACCATCAAGCTTTTACCAAACAATAAATTGCAAACTATAACTGGTTTTGGTGGAGCATTTACAGAATCTTCGGCTTATTTACTCAATCGTTTGAGTAAGAAAAATAGAGACACAATTCTGCAAGCTTATTTCGCAAAAGATGGAGCTAATTATTCCTTAACCAGAACGCACATGAATTCTTGTGACTTCTCATTAAGTCAATATTCATATTCACCAGTTGCCAATGATATGGAGTTAGAACACTTCACTATTAAAGAAGACAAAGACGATTTAATTCCAATGATTAAAGATGCTATGGCAGCATCAGAAGATGGTTTTAAAATCTTTGCTTCACCCTGGACAGCAGCACCTTGGATGAAAGATAATAACGAATGGGTTGGTGGTAAATTATTACCAAAATACTATGATACTTGGGCATTGTTCTTTTCAAAATATATAGATGCTTATAAAGCTGAAGACATAGATATTTGGGGATTTACTGTAGAAAACGAACCACACGGAAACGGTAACAATTGGGAAAGTATGCATTTTACACCAGACGAAATGACCAATTTTGTACAACACCATTTAGGTCCAAAATTAGAAGCAGATGGTCATGGCAATAAAATTATTTTAGGTTACGATCAAAACAGAGCAGGTCTAAAAGAATGGGTAGACTCTATGTATGCTACCGAGGAAACTTCAAAATATTTTGATGGAACAGCAATACATTGGTACGAAAGCACCTATAAAATTTTCGCTGAAGAATTACAATATGCACACAACAAAGCGCCAAACAAATATTTAATAGAAACAGAAGGTTGTATAGATTCACAAGTACCTATGTGGAAAAACGATACTTGGTACTGGGAAAAAGAAGCTACAGATTGGGGATGGGATTGGGCTTCCGAAAAAGACAAGTATTTACATCCAAAATATGCACCAGTAAATAGGTATGCTAGAGATATAATTGGTTGTCTTAATAATTGGGTAGATGGTTGGGTAGACTGGAATATGGTATTAGATAGACAAGGTGGACCAAATTGGTTTAAAAACTGGTGTGTAGCTCCTATAATTGTAGATCCAGATGCAGACGAAGTTTATTTTACACCATTATATTACGTAATGGCACATTTTAGCAAATACATGCGTCCAGGAGCAGAAGTTTTTGAAGTAGAAAATACAGATAAAGACTTACAAGTTGCAGCAGCCAAAAATCCAGATGGCTCAATTGCGCTGGTGGTATTTAATGAAGGTAAAACGAATAAAAATTTCATTTTAGTATTAAACGATAAAAATGTAAGTATTAAAGTAAATGCACAAGCTTTACAAACAATTATGATAGCTAATTAACTGAGTGTATTAACTAACAAGCCACCTAACTAACAACTAAAAATTATGTCAAACACAAAAACGTCTTCAAAAGTGCCAATGGGTCAAAAAATTGCTTTTGGACTCGGTATGCTTGCTAACCAAATGTTTCCTGCTGCTTTGGGTATTTTTATGGTCGTTTTAGTTCAGAATCTAGGTTTTCCTACTTGGATGTGGGGCATTTTATTTTTTCTGCCTCGCGTTTTCGATTCTATAACAGATCCAATAATGGGATTCATTTCAGATAATACAAGATCTGTTTGGGGTAGACGTAGACAATATGTGTTTTTAGGCGCTATTATTATGGGGATTTCATTTGCCCTTATGTGGCAATTATATAAAGACGATGGTTTAATGTATAATTTCACTTACTTCTTAATTTGGTCTTTAGTTTTTTATTTAGGGCTTACCATTTTTTCTGTGCCTTATGTAGCAATGGGTTACGAAATGAGTGACGATTTTCATGAGCGTACAAATATCATGGCAGTGGCGCAATGGATAGGGCAATGGGCTTGGGTTATTGCACCATGGTTTTGGGTCATAATGTACGATCCTTCTTGGTTTGAAGGTGGTGCAGATGTTGCCACGAGAACAATTGCTATTTGGGTTGCTGTTGCATGTGCTATTTTAGCAATGGTTCCTGCTGTTTTTATAAAAAGTAAATCAACTAAAGATGATGTAAGTTTAACACCTTTAACACTAAAAACAATTGGAGGTAGTTTAAAACAAATTGTAGAGAACTTTAAAGAAGCCTTTAAAATTCCAGTTTTTAGAAAATTGTGTTTTTCTACATTTTTAATTTTTAATGCGTTTAATACAGTTGCTGGCTTTTCTTTTTTTATCGTCGTATATTATTTATTTAATGGAGACGCAGGAGCTGCTGGTATTTGGCCAACCTTATTAGGTAGTATAGGAGCATTAATAACTACTTTCTTGGTAATACCTATTGTAGCTAAGATGTCAAAAACATGGGGGAAAAAGAAAGCTTTTTTGGTATCTCAAGGAATTTCTGTTATTGGTTATCTTATGCTTTGGTTTTTATTTATTCCAGGCAAACCGTATATGTTTTTATTTGCATTGCCATTTTTCTCATTCGGGATTGGAAGTTTATTTACATTAATGATGTCTATGACTTCGGATGTTATAGATATAGATGAATTAAATACAGGAAAACGAAGAGAAGGCGTTTTTGGAGCCATCTATTGGTGGATGGTAAAGTTTGGTTTTGCAATAGCAGGATTATTAACAGGTGCAATTATGTCGTTAGTAGGGTTTGTACCAGATGCTGTAAATTCTGAAGCTTCTGTAACAGGAATTAGATTATTCTACTCAGGATTACCAATAGTAGGTACACTTGCAGCCATGTGGATTATGCGTAATTATGACCTTACAGAAGAAAAAGCAGTTGGAATAAGTGCGCAATTAGCTAAACGTAAAGCTGAAAAAAAATCAAAAGAAATCTCTTCAGGATATGGAGTAGGGAATTTATTAGGAATAAATGGCGATTTAAAATTAGGTAAATATTCAGAAATCGATTTTAGTAACAAAGACGCTAATCATATAGAATCTTTGTTTTCTACATATTTACAGCGTAGCATCAACGGTTTATGTTTTAGCCCATATATTGAAGGACAGGATGCAGGAGATATCCTCTCATCAGAACAAATTTACCGTCGTACAAAGGTAATTTCACCTTATATAAAATGGGTTCGATCATTCTCATGTATTGAAGGAAACGAACTCATCCCAGAAGCAGCACATAATAATAACAAAAAAGCAATGGTTGGTGCTTGGATTAGTAACGACAAAGCACGAAACGAAAAAGAGATCGAAGCCCTAATAAAGCTTGCAAAAGAAGGATTTGTTGATATTGCTGCAGTTGGGAATGAAGTGCTTTTGCGTGGTGATTTAACTGAAGAAGAATTAATTATATACATTAATAGGGTTAAAGAAGCGTTATCAGGTTTAAATATACCTGTTGGTTACGTAGATACTTATTACGAATATTATAACAGACCAAAATTAGTGGCTGCTACAGATATTATTTTAGCAAACTGTTACCCATTTTGGGAGGGATTTGCTATAGAAGAAGCATTAACACATTTAAGACAAATGCATGCTTTAATGCAGAATGTTGCAAACGGCAAGAAAATTATTATTGCAGAAACTGGTTGGCCAAGCCAAGGAGAGACAATTGATAATGCAAAACCAACCAAATTAAACGCCATGAAATATTTTATTCAAACTCAAGAATGGGCAACTAAAGAAGGTGTGGAAATGTTCTATTTTTCTTCATTTGATGAATCTTGGAAAATTCGTATTGAAGGAGAATTAGGTGCACGTTGGGGAATTTGGGATAAAGATGAAAAATTAAAATACAGCTAAAAGAGTATTCAAAATAAACGAATTAATCAACAAATTAAAATTAACTAGTTATGTCATTTAGAAACGAAGACTACTATCCTTACAACGGTGACAAATTTTCAGAACAATCAGAACAATCAGAGCAATCAGAGCAATCAGAGCAATCGAATTTTAATTTCTCTGAACACTCAGGAGTAGATTTTTCAGAATACACAACAGAAGACTTAAGAAAAAACTGGAGAGACAGCTTAAATAAAGGTATGCATGGTATCTGTTTTAGTATGTATGAAGATGGTCAACAACCAGGTGATACTATAACTGTTGAACAAGTAGAAAGACGTGTTGTAAAATTAAAACCACATACCAAATGGATTCGTTCTTTTTCTTGTATCGAAGGAAATGAGCATGTACCAAGAGTAGCCAAAAAACATGGTATAAAAACACTAGTTGGTGCTTGGTTAAGTGACAATAAAGAAGACAACGAAAAAGAAATAGAAGGCTTAATACAATTAGCAAAAGAAGGCTGTGTTGATATTGCAGCAGTTGGCAATGAAGTTTTGTATAGAAACGACTTAACCTTAGACGAGTTATTAGGTTATATATGGCGTGTAAGAGAAGCATTGCCAGGTGTTCCTATAGGTTATGTAGATGCTTATTATGAGTTTTCTAGACATCCACAACTGGTAGATGCCTCAGATGTTATACTAGCTAATTGCTATCCCTATTGGGAAGGTTGCCATATTGATGGTTCTTTAAACCACATGCAGCAAATGTATAGGCAAGCAGCACATGCAGCCAGTGGAAAAAAAGTAATTATTACAGAAACAGGCTGGCCAAGTGAAGGCGGAAGTTTAAAAGGTGCTTTTTCTTCTGAAGAAAATGCTATGAAGTATTTTGTAAATACACAAGCATGGGCCAAACAAGCTAATATTGAAACATTCTATTTTTCATCTTTTGATGAATCATGGAAAACTGGAGACGAAGGAGATGTTGGTGCATTTTGGGGGCTTTGGGATAAGCACGAAAAGTTGAAATTTTAACCTTTATTAAAAAATAATAAATTTTAGTATATTATAATTAGTCTTTTAAATTAAAAGTCTTTTTTCTGCTAATAACAGTTAATGGGCTTTTTTTATTTAAATTAGATTTTGATAATTCAGTATATTTATAAACACATATTATTAATTAAAATGAAGAATATTAAATTTCTAGTAGTACTGTTTATTTGTAGTTTATGTCTTTCATGTAATAATGATTCAGAACGTAATCTATATCCCGAAGAATTAATTGGTGGTTTTGAATTACTATCGTCTGAAAAAACAGGCATAGATTTTAATAATCGTATACAAGAATCCGAAAAAGTAAACCACCTATATTACAATCAAATATACAGTGGAGCAGGAGTTGCAATTGGAGATATTAATAATGATGGATTACCTGACATTTTCTTCTGTGGTAATCAGGTTAATGATAGATTGTATTTAAACAAAGGCGATTTTATATTTGAAGATATTACAAAAAAATCTAAAGTTGCTATAAATCCGGGATGGTCTTGGGGAGTAACTATGGCAGATGTTAATAATGATGGCTATTTAGACATTTACGTGAGTAGAAATGGCGAGTCTATGAATCCTGAAGACCGAAAAAATCTATTATATATTAATAATCAAGATCTCACGTTTACAGAATCAGCAATGACTTATGGTATCGCAGATGTTGGTTTTTCTTCACAAGCTGTGTTTTTCGATATGGATAATGATGGAGATTTAGACATGTATCAAGTCAATCAACTTCCAGATTCTAGATTGTTTAAACGCTACATTAATATTCCTAAAGAACGTTATAAATTCTATAGAGATAAATTATATATTAATGATGGTGGTCGTTATAGAGACATATCTAGACAAGCTGGCCTTAATAATAATTACACCTACGGATTAAGTGTTAGTGCTAGCGATTTTAATAATGATGGCTTTACAGATTTGTTTGTATCTAATGATTATGATGAGCCAGACTATTTATATTACAATAATGGCGACGGTACTTTTAAGAATGTAATTAATGAGAAGTTAAAACACATTTCTAACTTTAGTATGGGTACAGATACTGGCGATATTAATAATGATGGTTTTATGGACTTAATGACATTAGATATGGCTTCAGCAGATCATTACAGATCAAAAACCAATATGGGATCTATGAGTACTACAAAGTTTAATAAAATGGTAGCAGATGGTAAGCACTATCAATTTATGGCAAATACCTTGCAAGTTAATACTGGAGAAGGTAGTTTCTATGACATTGCTAGTATGACAGGAATGGCGCAAACAGATTGGAGTTGGGCAGGATTGTTAGTAGATTTGGATAATGATGGCTTGAAAGATGTAATCATATCTAACGGTGTTAAAAAAGATGTTAGAAATAATGATTTTTTAACAGGATTAAATAAGCAATTGGAAACAGATTCTAAGGATTTTTATAGCATGAGTAAGCTTGCACCTTCAGTTCCACTTTCTAATTATGTGTTTAAAAATAAAGGAGGTTTACAATTTAAAAAAACGACTAAAGAATGGGGATTAGAAACACCTAGTTTTTCTAGTGGTATGGCATATGGAGATTTAGATAATGATGGCGATTTAGATGTTGTAATGAATAATATGGAAGCTTCTGCATTTGTTTATAAAAACAAGGCAACAGGTAATTTTCTAAAGATTGATTTTAAGGGTTCTGAAAAAAATAAATTTGGATATGGAGCCAAAGCTATAATACATTATAATGACAAGATCCAAACTGGAGATAATACACCAACACGTGGTTATTTATCGTCGGTAGAGCCAAAATTATTTTTTGGTTTAGGTAAGGATGTTGAGGTTAGTAAAGTAGAGGTGATATGGCCAGATGGGAAAGTAAATGTTTATAAAAATGTTTTAGCAAATACCACTATAACTGCAAAATATGATAATGCAAAAGAGGTAACTAAAGCTCCTAAAATCGATAAAAAGCTGTTTAAAGCAATAAATCCATCCAATATTGGTATGTCATTTAAACATGAAGAAAACGACTTTAATGAATACGAGAAAGAAGTTTTATTGCCTCATAATATTTCTCAAAATGGCCCATTTTCAACTGTTGCAGATGTTAATAATGATGGTTTAGACGATTTGTTTGTTGGAGGAGCAGTTGGGCAAGCTGGTGTGCTTTATTTGCAAAATAAGGATGGGAGTTTTAAAACAAACGGTGCTCAACCATGGTCAAAGGATAAAGAATCAGAAGACTTAGGAGCACTGTTTGTAGATGTTGATGGTGATAGTGATCAAGATTTATATGTTACAAGTGGTGGTAGTGAGTTTGTAAGTGGAAACCCATTATTAAAAGATAGATTATATATTAATAATGGAACTGGAGTATTTACTAAGAGTACCGATGGTTTACCAAATATATATGAAAGTACTCAATGTGTTAAAGCATCAGATATCGATGGTGATGGGGATTTTGACCTATTCGTGGGTGTAAGACTTATTGCAAATAAATACCCATTTCCGGCTAGCAGTTATATTCTTATTAATACTAATGGTAAATTTAAAAAGGCAAATAGCACTATCGCACCAGATATGGAAAACATAGGGATGGTTACCGATGCCGTTTTTACAGATATTAATAACGATGGTGATAATGATTTATTGATAGTAGGCGAATGGATGGAAATTATAGCGCTTGAAAATGAGAATGGAACATTTGTAAATAACTCTAAACAATATGGTTTAGAAAATACAAGAGGTATTTGGTGGTCTATAACTGCTAGCGATTTAGATAATGATGGTGATGATGATTACATCATAGGAAACCTTGGTAAGAATATTAAATTCAAGGCTACTAAAGAGCATCCTTTTAAAATCTACGCTAACGATTTTGATAAGAATGGTACTAATGATGTCGTGTTAGCTAAATTCTACAAAGATGATTACGTTCCTATGAGAGGTAGAGAATGTACAAGTCAGCAAATGCCTTACATAGCAGAAAAATTTAAAGATTACCACAGTTTTGCTTCTTCAACATTATTAGATGTTCTTCCAGATGAAGAAGTTAAAAATGGAGTAGTATATGAAATCAATAATTTTGAAAGCATTGTTTTAATCAATAATAATGGTAAACTAGAACGTCAATATTTGCCTATAGCAGCACAAGTTAGCCCAGTAAAAGGAGCTTTGGTTGACGATTTCAATGCAGATGGATTTAAGGACATCCTAATAATTGGTAATCATTATGGAGTAGAAGTAGAAACCATACGTTATGATGCAGGATATGGCTCGTTATTACTAGGTGATGGTAATAACAACTTTAAAGCTTTACCACCTACTAACAGCGGTTTTCATATTCCTTTAGATAGTCGTTCTATAAAAGCTATTCAAATTAAGGAGGAGAAAGCAATAGTAGTAACTAATAATAATGATGGATTAAGTATCTATAAATATAATGTTATTAAATAGTATAATATTTTAGTTAGGAACTTGACCGTTTTTTATTGCACTTTTCTTAATACTATTACAGTATTAAAATAGTTTTTTCTGTTAACTCTTCTTAAAGTAAATTGTATTAAATAAGCTGATTTTAAACTTGTATAGCAGATAACTAGTTGTTATTTAATTAATTCGCTTAAAACATAAGCTATAACACCACAACATTACCACAACATTTTCACAACAAGCTATCTCTAAGCAGTTTATTAAACTAAAAACAAGGTGCTTTTATAATTTAAATAGACAACTGTAAAAGGCTTTACGTTGTGTATTCTATATATAATAGTACTCTTTTTATGTTCTGTATGTTTTTTGTAGTGGTACTATTTAGGAATTTCGTAAAGTTTTACACATATATTTATCAATATGGGAATTTGATATAATTTCCTTAATTTTTTATTAACTAAATAAATATATATCATGAAAAAAATTACCTTATTATTTATGATGCTAGCCGTATCTTTCGGTTATGCTCAAACTTTACCTTTTGATTTTCAAGGTACTCTTCACGGTTTTATAGGAGATGGTGGTCCTGGTGTAACAAATGGTTCAGGAAATGATGTGCTAGAAATTACAGCAGGTGTATCAGATTGGGATAATGCCCAAGTAACTTTTGCTTCACCAATAGACCTTTCGGATGCAGCAAATAATACGTTAAGATTTACAATACAATCAACAACAGCTGCAGCAGGAGAGGTACACCAACATGGTGTTAGTTTCCAAGGTGGTGGTGGTGCTCTTGAAGCGAATTTTCAAACTACAGGTACGGATGTTTTAAATGTAGAATTAAATTTCAATGCAGGTTTAGGCTCAAGAGAAAAGCTGGTAATTTTTACTGATGTTGGAGATTTGGGTGGCATAGCTGCTACTCCTAATGTAGCAGGTATGAATACTGCTAGTCTTTCAGGCACATACATTATAGATAATATTAGCTTAGGTTTTGATCCAGGAACGTGTTCAGACGGTGTATTAAATAACGGAGAAACAGCAATAGATTGTGGTGGACCTAATTGTACGCCATGTGCAGCAGACGTAACGCCACCAACTGCATTTACAGCAGTTTTAGGTACTGTAGGTGGAACTTCTGTAGAATTATTATTAAATGCAACCGATGATTTAGGAGGAGATATAACTTATGATGTTACTTATGATGGTGGAGGCACTGCACAAACTACAGGAGCTTCAGGTGTTGAAAAATCATTAATTATTTCTGGTTTAACATCAGAAACAATGTATACTTTTATGGTTTCAGCAAGTGATGCTGCAGCTAATCCTGCAGCTAATAATGCAATATCAGTTCCTGCTACTACTTCAGCAATTATTGCTTTACCTTTTAATTTTGAAGGCACTCTTCACGGTTTTATAGGAGATGGTGGTCCAGGAGTAACAAATGGTGCAGGAAATGATGTGCTTGAAATTACAGCAGGTGTATCGGATTGGGATAATGCTCAAGTAACTTTTACTGATCCAATTGATCTTTCGAATGAATTCAATAATACTTTAAGATTTACAATACAGTCAACAACAGCTGCAGCAGGAGAGGTGCACCAACATGGTGTTAGTTTCCAAGGTGGTGGTGGTGCTCTTGAAGCGAATTTTCAAACTGTAGGAACAGATGTTTTAAATGTAGAATTAAATTTCAATGCAGGTTTAGGCTCAAGAGAAAAAATGATAATTTTTACAGATGTTGGAGATTTAGGTGGCATAGCTGCTACTCCAAACCAAGCTGGTATGAATACTGCTAGTCTTTCTGGCACATACATTATAGATAATATATCTTTAGGAGCAGATCCAGAAACGTGTGATGATGGTATAATGAATCAAGACGAAACAGATATAGATTGTGGAGGTGCAAATTGTTTACCTTGTGATGTAACAGCACCAACAGCGTTTACTGCTGCAGCTGGAACTATTGGCGCATTTTCAGTAGAGTTGTTGTTAAATGCAACAGATGATTCTGCAGGAACTATAACTTATGACATCTCTTATAATGGAGGCGCAAATACAGTACAGACCACTGGAGATTCTGGAGTAGAAACTTCTTTTTCAGTAGGAGGGCTTATGGAAAACACAGCATATACATTTGAAGTATCTGCAAGTGATGCGGCAGGAAATTCTGCAGCTAATAACGCTATTACAGTAATGGCTACAACAGTAGTAGATACTAGTACACCTTGTGCAGGTTTCTCTAATGAAGCACTTGAAGGATCTTGGTCTCAAGGAATTAATTATACCTTTGTTACAAGTGGAACAGATGTTACAGTTACTTTTGAAGTATTAGATACAGATAAACCGGGTCTTAATCCAGAAATTTTTGTTGAGCCATCTACTTTCTTACCAATGGATCAATCTGGAGCTCCAACTTACACCTATATATTTACAGGTCAAACTGATGGAACAGATTTAATGTTTTCTTTACGTGCTGCATATGCAGGTGGTTTAGTAAGATCTAAAATATTTACTTACACAGTAGGAGATGATTGTGCAGCTTTAGCTAATGATGATTGTGCATCTGCTTCTGTTTTAAATGTAGGGATTCTTGTTAATGGAGATACTACTAACGCAACAGATTCTGGAGTAGCTGCTGGTACTTGTGGAGCTGCTGGTGGAGATCAAGATATTTGGTATTCGTTTACAGCTACTGCACAAATGGTTACTGATGGAGCTAATTTTACAACAGATGCAGATCACGTAGTCGTTTATTCTGGTGATTGTACAACACCTACTGAGATTGCTTGTTTAGCAACTGGAGAAAACACTCCTGTTTTAGTAGATGGAACAACTTATCTAGTAAGAGTTTACAATTCTGGTATTGCAAAAGTAGCTGGACCTACAGCAATTACTCTAAATGAAGGTTCTTTATCTACTAGAGATTTCAATTCTAACTCAATTTTCTCTTACTATCCAAACCCAATAAATAATACGTTAACATTAAACGCGCAACAAGCGATTTCTAATGTAACAGTATTTAATATGTTAGGTCAAGAAGTTATTAAAACAGCACCAGATGCAGTATCTAATAATGTTGACATGTCTAACTTACAATCTGGAGCTTACTTTGTACAAGTAACGGTTGGAACAGCAGTAGAAACTGTAAGAGTTATTAAAAACTAATAATCACTTATAAAATGTTATACTAAAGTTTAGTGTACATAAATATTTTAAAGCCACTCTATTTAGAGTGGCTTTTTTATTGGTGTATTTCGTCCTGAAAGAAGTTTACTTATACTTAATATAATTTTTATTTTATGTCTAGATGAAATGTTAAGAATAAACATTACAAAAAAAAATAAAAACGTATTTAAGTAATAGAAAAAAAACTAAAAGAGCTCGTGTTTTTTCACGGTATAAACTAAATTTGTAATGTATTAATACAAATAATGTATGTTAAATAAAATAGGAGGTATAGTGCTAATATTTGTTTTTTTTGTGAGTTGTTCTCAACAAAACAAATCCGATATTAATAAAGAAGTTACAAACGACTTAATTAACGAAACCAGTCCATATTTACTTCAACATGCTTATAATCCTGTTGATTGGAAAGCTTGGAATTCTGAAACGTTAAAACTAGCTAAAGAAGAAGGAAAGCTAATTGTTATTTCTGTAGGTTACTCTGCTTGCCATTGGTGCCATGTTATGGAAGAGGAAAGTTTTGAAAACGATTCTGTAGCTAAAATAATGAACGAAAATTTTATTAATATTAAAGTTGATAGAGAAGAGCGACCAGATGTTGATCAAATTTACATGAGCGCTGTACAGCTAATGACAGGAAGCGGTGGTTGGCCTCTTAATTGTATTGCTTTACCAGATGGAAGACCAGTTTTTGGAGGTACTTATTTTACAAAAGAACAATGGACTAAAATTTTAGAAGACATGTCCAATTTATATAAAAGCAATCCAGAAAAAGTGATTGCTTACGCAAATAAATTAACAGAAGGAATTAAGAACACCAATTTAATTACTGTAAACACGGATAAAGTTAAATATAATAAAGATGCTTTAGCACAAATGGTAGATGCATGGAAAAATGCTTTGGATTTTGAAAATGGAGGGCAAAAAAATGCACCAAAGTTTCCAATGCCTAGCAATTTGAATTTTTTATTACGCTATAGTTTTCAAAATAACGACATAGAACTACAAAAATTTGTAAAAACATCGCTCTTAAAAATGGCTAATGGAGGTATTTATGATCAGATTGGAGGCGGTTTTTCAAGATATTCTATAGATGAGAAATGGCATGTACCTCATTTTGAGAAAATGCTTTACGATAATGCACAGTTAGTTAGTTTGTATTCTAATGCCTATCAATTAACAAAAAACGAAACTTTTAAAACTGTAGTTAAAGAAACGCTTGAATTTATAGATAAAGAATTGACACATGAGAATGGAGCGTTTTATTCTTCGTTAGATGCAGATAGTAAAACTACAGAAGGAGTATTAGAGGAAGGTGCTTTTTATGTCTGGACCGAAGAAGAGTTAAAACCTTTATTAAAAGAAGATTATGAGTTGTTTAAATCCTATTATAATATAAATAGTAGTGCGAAATGGAAAAAAGATAATTATATTTTAAATAAAACAATGACTAATGAAGCGTTTTTAAAAACTGTAGATATCTCTAAAGAAGACTTCATTACAAAACTACAAAACTGGAAATCGAAGTTATACAATGAGCGCAGCAAACGAGAACGACCAAGAACTGATGATAAAGTCTTAACCTCGTGGAATGCATTGATGCTTAAAGGATATGTTGATGCCTATCGCGCTTTAGATGATAAATCTTATTTAAATAAAGCGATTGAGAACGGACAGTTTTTAAAAAAAAATCTAATTAAAGAAGATGGCTCTTTATTTCATAATTATAAAAATGAAAAAAGCACTATTATTGGCTTTTCAGAAGATTATGCACATACTATATCTGCGTTTATAGAGTTGTATCAGGCTACTTTAGATGAAGACTGGCTTCACACAGCTAAAAATTTATTGGATTATGCAATCAAGCATTATTTAAATAAAGAAAGCGAGATGTTTTACTTTACTTCAGATACACAGACAGATTTAATAACAAGAAAAACGGAAGTTATAGATAAAGTAATACCGTCTTCTAATTCCGTTTTAGCCAAAAGTCTATTTAAACTCGGACATTATTATTCTGATAAAAAATACACAGATAGGTCTAAACAGATGTTAAATAATATTATTGTTGATGCTGAAAAAGCACCTTCTGGTTATTCTAATTGGTTAGGATTGTACTTAAACTGCTCTAATCCATACTACGAAGTTGCTATTTCTGGAAAAGAAGCTTTGCTTAAATTAAAAAAAATTAATGAGTATTATCTACCAAATATTTTAATTGCTGGTGCTGTTAAGGAAAGCAAATTACCAATAATGGAAAGCAGGTTTAATGAAAACAATACTTATCTCTATGTATGTGTAGATGGCAGCTGTAAACTACCTGTAAAAGAAGTAAGAAACGCAGTAGATCAGCTTTTAAAATAGATAAATTTTTTACTTTTTAATACTAAAACTAAAAGTACTTCCAACACCTTCTGTAGAAGTAACAGAGATGTCTCCACCTTGGTTTTCTACTAATTTTTTTACAGTTGCTAAGCCAATTCCTGTACCTAAATTTCCATCTTTATCTTTTTGGCCTAATGTTGTAAATAAATCGAAAATTGAGTTTAATTTATCTACAGGAATACCATTACCATTATCTTTAATACTAAAGAGATAGTGACTACTTGAAGTCTCAAAGCCTATCATTATCTCTGTTGTATTCTTATCATTGTATTTTATTGCATTCGTAATTAAATTAACTAAAATTTGAAGAGCTACAGGTTTATTGATATTAATATTTTCAATATTTTCCGAATACTCAAGCTTGATGTCATTTTTTGGAATTGCAATTTTTTTGGCTTCCAAAATTAATGTATTGAAAGTTAAAGATTCTTTTTTAAAGCTATGTAAAAGGTCATTTTTATAGTACAATAAGATGCCATCTATATAATCTTTTAAAGAAGAAGAAGAACTTTTTAAATAATTAAGGTAAGTTTTAGAGTCTGCGTTCAGTTTACCTTCATTCTCTTGTTCTAATAGTTCGGTTAACGAGATTATGTTGGCTAAAGGCGATTTTAAATCATGAGAAACAATAGAAGCAAACTTGTCTAATTCTAAGTTTCGTTTTTCTAATTTATTTTTAATGTCCTTTAGAGTCTTATTTTGTTTATGCTGTTCAAAAAGCCTTACAACCTGTTTAGACATTGCAATTAAAGCCTTTTTTTGAGCTTCATCTAGTTGTCGTGGTTCGTGGTCGTAAACACATAACGTCCCTAATTTATAACCTTTCGGGTTTACCAATGGCACACCTGCATAAAAAATAGCATTGTGGTTTTTTACAAGAGGATTATCATGAAAACGCTTCTCTTTTCTTGCATCTTCAACAATCATTATTTCATCTTCAGATTGTATGGCATGTCCACAAAAAGAAATGTTTCTTGGAGACTCATTAAGAGGAAAACCACAATTAGATTTTATATAATTTCTATCGTTATCTAATAGTGTAATTAATGAAATGGGAGCTTTGGCTATATAGCATATTATTTCAGTAATGTTATCGTAGCTGTCTTCAGGAAAAGAATCTAAAAGGTTGTAACTCTCAACAGCACGTTGTCTTTCAATTTCATTATTAGGTGTAGGTGCCTCAATCATTAGCATTTTTTTTTCAGGCACCTAATTGATAATCAATTAAATACTTTTAGTTAGATAAAGTATATAATATTAGTGAATATGATTTTATTTCTTATTTAAAATACTACTAATTTTTTCATAAAAAATGAAAGAAAAATCATTCACAACTAAATTTGCTAAACTATAATCTTGGTTTTTAGAATGTAAACTATTGTAGCCAATGCAATAAATACTAGCAGATTTTGCAGCTTTAATTCCATTTGTGGAGTCTTCAATAACCATACATTCTGTTCTAGAGAATCCAGAAAGTTCTGCCGCTTTTTCAAATATTTCTGGATGTGGTTTAGAAGCTTTTAAATCTGCACCACTAATTTTTGTTATAAAGTATTGATCTAATTCAAAACGTGTAAACACATTGTTAATTGTAAGCATAGAAGCAGAAGAGGCAAGTACTAGGGTTAAGCCATTATTGTAGTAATCTTTTATTAAGTCTAAAACACCTTCAATAAGCTGTAAACTAGGATCGCTATGAAATAAGCTAGTAAATATTTTACGCTTACTTTGTACTAATTCTTCAGGATTGTTTTCTAAGCCAAATATCTCACACAGTTTCCTACAAACATTAATAGTAGATTGCCCTGTAGTAGATTCGTATAACTCATTTGAAACCTTGATATTAAACTGGTCAAACATCATAAAATAGGCTTTTTTATGAAGAGGTTCGGTATCTACAATAACACCATCCATATCGAATAAAACTGCTTTTAACATTGTTATTTGTTTTTTGCGAAGATAATTATAAAGTCCTTTTTTTACTATACATTTATTTTTTTCTGTCTTATATTTAGAATATTTTGCGACTACAATTTAACAAAATGATCTACATTCTTATTTTTATAGCATTCGTAATCTTTGTAGGTTATGCTTTTTCTAAAGCAAAGTCTAAAAAAGTAGAAAAAACACCAAAGCATTGGCACGATATATTAGTTAAAAGGGTTCTTTTTTATAAAAAACTTTCACCTGTAAATCAAGCTGTCTTTAGAAAGCGAATGATGCTTTTTTTAAGCCAGATAAACATTGATGGTGTTAATACCGAGATTGAAGAAATAGATAAAATATTAATTGCCTCTAGCGGAATTATTCCTGTGTTTGGTTTCTCAAATTGGAGTTATAATAACTTATCAGGTATCATTGTTTATCCAGATAGTTTTAATGAGGATTTGCAATTTTCTGATAAAGATGAAAATAAAAGAATACTAGGAATGGTAGGAACAGGAAGGTTTGAAAAACAAATGATTCTCTCTAAAAAAGCAATTCGTTTAGCCTTTAATAATAAAACAGATAAACACAATACTCCTGTTCACGAATTTGTGCATTTATTGGATAAAATGGATGGACAAACAGATGGTGTTCCAGAATTACTTTTTGGTAAAGAATACATTGCGCCTTGGCTAGAGTTAATGCACAAAGAAATGGAAGCTATTAATAATGATACTTCAGATATTCGAAAATATGGAGGAACAAGTGAAGCCGAATTTTTCTCTGTTGCTTCAGAGTATTTTTTCGAAAGACCAAAACTATTCAAACAAAAACATCCAGAATTGTATGCAATGCTTTTGCAATGTTTTCAGCAACCCAAAAATAGAGTTTAGTTTAAACTAGGATAGTAAAAAAGAATGTTGTGCC
This sequence comes from Lacinutrix sp. Bg11-31, assembly GCF_002831665.1. Taxonomy (NCBI): domain Bacteria; kingdom Pseudomonadati; phylum Bacteroidota; class Flavobacteriia; order Flavobacteriales; family Flavobacteriaceae; genus Lacinutrix; species Lacinutrix sp. Bg11-31. Next base: position 1,393,999 of record NZ_CP025118.1, on the reverse strand, counting down.
TATATCGAGAACAGAGTCGAACCATAATTTCCCATCATGAGACTCAATAATTTTCTTACAATGTGCTCGCTCAATTCTAGTACCTTCATATTCTTCTCTAGAATGTAAATGTTGAAAAATAGAGAAGATACGTTCTTTTTGTTTTTTCAGGGATTCCAATACCATTATCTGTAATAGAAAATTTCCAAAATGTCACAGCATTAATAATTATTTGTTCAGAATCAATTTTTATTAAAGGAGTAACATCTAAGTTTTGTAAACTTAAGACCATTATTAATTAAATTTTGAAGCAGTAATTAAAGTTTCTTTTAAATTTTAATACTATTCAATGTAACCTTTATTACATTTGGTAAAAGACAAAACATTAAATTTGCAATTGTAAAAATAGTTATGCTAAAAGCACTTACAGAACAATATGGTTACTTATTTGAAGACGAATTACTTCAAGAAATTAACGAAGTTGGTATTTATAAAGAAATCCCTCAAGGCTCAAAACTTATCGAGATAGGAGACTATATTAAATCGATGCCATTATTGGTAGAAGGTGCAATAAAAATTATTCGAGAAGACGAAAAAGGCGATGAATTAGTCTTGTATTTTATAGAACAAGGCGATACTTGCGCTATGACATTGTCTTGTTGTTTAGGTAGTGCAAAAAGTGAAATTAGAGCAGTAGCAGAGACAGACACAAAATTAATAATGATTCCTGTAGAAAAAATGGAATCTTGGCTTGGTAAGTATAAAACTTGGCAAAAATTTATTTTGAAAAGCTACCATGATCGTATGACAGAGCTACTTGAAGCGGTAGACACAATTGCTTTTTTAAAAATGGACGAAAGGCTGTTTAAATATTTAAAAGACAAAGCAATGGTTAATCATAACGATGTTATTATAGTTACGCATCAAGAAATAGCAAACGATTTGCATACCTCTAGAGTGGTAGTTTCTAGGCTTTTAAAAAAACTAGAAATTAATGGAGATATAAAATTGAATAGAAATAACATAAAAATTTTAGAGTTATAGTAATGCAACAAATGTTATTAATTAACGCTTAATTAAATAAGACTAATAACTTTTCTTAAAAATGGATTTACAACAAATAATAACTTACTTGGGGGCTTTTTTTATTGGAGCAATATTAGGTTTAATTGGAGGAGGAGGATCAATTCTTACAGTACCATTATTAGTATATTTTTTAGGATACAATCCAGTAATAGCAACGGCTTATTCTTTATTCGTAGTGGGTTCTTCGTCTTTAGTAGGTGTTATTCAAAAACATCAAAAGGGATTAGTAGATTTTAAAACAGGCTTAGCATTTTCTTTCCCATCATTTATAGCAGTCTTTATTTCAAGACGCTTTTTAGTGCCAGCAATACCCGAAACACTTTTTACTATTGGAGATTTTTCCTTGTCTAAGGGAATGGCAATAATGATATTTTTTGCAATTATTATGTTTTTAGCTGCTTTTTCAATGATCAAATCAAAACAAAATAAAGCTGTTAACAATGGATCTCAACCGTATTATAAAACGTTTATTCAAGGCATAGCTATTGGAGTTGTAACCGGACTTATAGGTGCAGGAGGTGGGTTTTTATACGTGCCAGCATTAGTCCTTTGGGCTGGTTTAGATATGAAAAAAGCAGTAGGTACATCTTTAATTATTGTTGCAATAAACTCGTTAATAGGTTTCTTTGGAGATTTGCAAACATTAGATGTAGATTGGTTTTTTCTACTAACATTTTCTTTATTAACAATAATTGGGATTTTAGTAGGTGGTTATTTTTCTAAATTTGTTTCTGGAAAAAAATTAAAAAAGAGTTTTGGCTGGTTTGTATTAGCAATGTCAATTTATATAATTTTAAAGGAGTTGGTTTTATAAGTATAGAAATTTAAAACATTAGTAAATTTGAAAAATTAAAAATAAATATAGCCCGAAACGAATGCGTTTTTTGCGAAATTTAAAATAGAATTAAAATGAAAATAGAACAAATATATACAGGTTGCCTTGCACAAGGCGCATATTACATAGAGAGTGAAGGCGAAGTAGCAATTATAGATCCTTTACGTGAGGTTAAAGGTTATATCGCTAAAGCGGAAAAAAATAAAGCTAAGATTAAATACATTTTCGAAACACATTTTCATGCAGATTTCGTTTCAGGACATGTAACGTTATCTAAAGAAACTGGAGCTCCAATTGTTTATGGACCAACAGCAAACCCTTCTTTCGACGCTATTATTGCTAAAGAAGATCAAGTGTTTAAACTAGGAAAAGTAACCATAACAGCATTGCACACTCCTGGTCATACTATGGAAAGCACAACGTATTTGTTAAAAGATGAAAACGGAAAAGATCACGCCATTTTTAGTGGAGACACCTTGTTTTTAGGAGATGTTGGGAGACCAGATTTAGCACAAAAAGCAGCAGATATGACTATGGAAGATCTTGCAGGTTTATCTTTCGATAGTCTTCGTACTAAAATTATGCCACTTGCAGACGATGTTACAGTCTATCCAGGACATGGAGCAGGTTCAGCATGTGGAAAAAACATGATGAAAGAAACGGTAGACACTTTGGGTAACCAAAAACAAATGAATTACGCTTTACGTGCAGATATGACTAAAGCAGAATTTATAAAAGAAGTTACAGATGGTTTATTACCACCACCAAAATATTTTCCTTTAAATGTAAAAATGAATAAGGAAGGTTACGAAGATATAGATAAGGTAATCGAGAAAGGTTCAAAAGCTCTATCTCCAGATGCTTTTGAAGCTGCAGCTAACGAAACTGAAGCACTAGTTTTAGATGTGCGTCATCAATCAGAATTTATAAAAGGCCACATTCCACGTTCAATTTTTATTGGACTAAAAGGCGGCTTTGCTCCTTGGGTTGGAGCCTTAATTGCAGATGTAAAGCAACCCTTATTATTGGTTGTAGATAAAGGAAACGAAGAAGAAGCCATTACAAGGTTATCTCGTGTAGGTTTCGATAATACTTTAGGATATTTAGAAGGAGGTTTTCAGGCTTGGGAAGCTGCAGGAAAAGAAACAGACGACCTAATCTCTATTTCAGCCGACGAATTTAAAAGCAGATTAGAAAAAGAAAATATTCCAGTGTTCGACGTAAGAAAAGAAGGAGAGTTTATTGCAGGACATATTGAAAATGCAAATTTCACACCTTTAGATAATTTAAACGAACATTTATCAGAATTCCCAAAAAACGAACCTTTTTATGTGCATTGTGCAGGTGGTTATCGTTCTGTAATAGCAGCTTCTATTTTAAAAAGTAGAGGCATTCATAATTTAGTAGACATAGCAGGAGGAATGGGAGCCATTAAAAAAGCGGGTATTACAATTTCAGACTTTATATGCCCAACAACGCTTAAAAAGTAATAATACTAAATGGATTTAATTTACAACACTTGGCCATGGTATGTGGCTGGACCATTAATTGCATTTACTATGTTCTTACTCATAAAAATGGGTAAAAAATTCGGAATGTCTTCAAATTTAAAAACCATGTGTTCTATTGCAGGCGCAGGAAAATTAGCCAACTTTTTTAAATTCGATTGGAAAAAAGACGCATGGAATTTATATGTAGTAGTAGGAACAATTCTAGGTGGATTTATAGCCTTACAATTTCTATCTCCAACTGCTCCACAAATAAACCCAGACGTAGTTGCACAACTTCAAGAACTTGGTATCAATAGTACAAATACAGCTTTTTTACCAACCGAGTTATTTAGTTTAGAAAGCTTATTAACCGTAAAAGGATTTGCAATACTATTAATTGGAGGATTCTTAGTTGGCTTTGGAGCACGTTATGCAGGAGGTTGTACTTCTGGACACGCCATTTCTGGTTTAAGTAATTTACAATTACCATCTTTAATAGCTGTAATAGGCTTTTTTATTGGTGGATTAGTAATGGTTCATTTAATATTTCCTTTAATTTTTTAATATGAAGAAATTTCTATCATTTTTCGGTATCGGTTTATTTTTAGGCATATTATTTATTAAGTCAGAAGTTGCTTCATGGTTTCGTATTTACGAAATGTTTCAGTTTAAAAGCTTTCACATGTATGGTATTATTGGCTCTGCTATTGCTTTAGGAATCATTATTATCAAGTACATAAAACACTCAGAAGCCAAAGATTTCAGTGGAAAAAATATTACCATTGACCCAAAAGAAAAAAGCTTCACAAGATACATTGCTGGAGGTATTATTTTCGGTTTAGGTTGGGCGCTTTCAGGAGCATGTCCAGGACCAATGTATGTGTTGTTAGGTACAATGTTACCAAGTATAATAGTTTTAATTCTAGGCGCACTTTTAGGGACTTTTGTTTATGGAGCTTTAAAAAATAAGTTGCCACATTAAAAGCTGTTTTTCCTTTTTAAAATATTAAACATATAAATTTGGGCGATACCACAAGGGTCGCGCTTTCACTACTCGCTCTTTTTGCGAAAAGCAAAAAGGAGCTCAAACAAACCGTTCAATCGCTAACGCAAATATACTCGGATGTGAAATTCGTCATAGATATATATAAAGTACATGCTTTAACTAGTTAAAAAGCATTATTGAGTTATTAAAAGCGACAACTAAAACTAAAGAGCAAACATAAAAAGCAACGATAGAATGTAAATTGAAGTTTTTTCTTTTCCAGCGCGTAGTGTCTTACCATTTAAATGTTTCACGTTGTTTTATGTTTTTACGCTTTTTAAAAAAACAGTAGTGTTTTATTTAATTGATTTACGCTGTTTTAAGAGAGAGTTTCTTTAGTGAAACTATAAATAAAAAGTAGATTTTTCTGTTTTCTTGTAACATTTTATAAGTTCATGCGTCTTATTAGTATCAATCAATCAGCTGTATTTATTTCAGCATACTAAATCAAAACGCTATGAAAGAAGATAGACAATTATTAGTTTTAACCCATTTAAGTCAATTATTAACAGCAATTACAGGTTTTGGAGGTTTAATAGTGCCATTAATAATATGGTTTACTAAAAAAGATGAGAATTACCAAATAGACGAGCAAGGAAAGAAAATTATTAATTTTCAGTTAAGTTTAATTGTGAACTTTATTATTTGTATTCCTTTAATTCTATTATTTGGACTTGGCTTATTAGGCTTTATAGTATTGGGTATTGTTTCGGTATTGTTTCCAATTATTAATGCTATTAAAGCTAATAACGGTGAAAATCCAACCTATCCATTAAGCTATAATTTTATAAACTAGTTAAGTATAAACAAAATACCTTTATCTTATAATTTTGTTAGTTAGTTGAATTTTATTTTAAGATAAAGAGAAACGCAACCTGAAAAGGTTGCGTTTTTTAATTATATATGTTTAAAAGTCTTATTATTGTTTTACAAATTCAAATTCTGAAAAACCTGGTAATAGTAAAATTTCTCCATTTGATAAAAATTGAAATGTTGTAACAACATCATCTAAAGTCAATATGTCGTTATTAATAGTCCAATTAAAATCACCTAAACTAGAAGTAGCTTCTCCAGTACTATAGGTTACACTACTAATAATATATCCTATTTTTCTAGTGTCACTTTCTAAAACTTGTTTTGTAAAAACTATTTTATATTGAATACTGTCTGTAGAGTCGGTACGTAACCATTCTCCAATAAAATCATTATCACTATTAATGTTTTCACTTGAGTCATCATCTGAGCTACAATTAAATAATGTTACACAAGACAGTATTAATAGAATTATTTTAATTTGATGTTTCATTTTATTATAGATTTGTTAGCATGGTAAAATCCGCAAGAGATTTTTTTTTAGGCTATGCAAACATCAATTAAATTTATATTAAACACAAAATTACTCGTTCTACAGTAGTATTCTAAAGCTAAACGCAACCTCGAGAGGTTGCGTTTTGTAATATTAGTCATTTTTTATTAAATGAAAACTTATTTCATTGTTGTGTTTAGAATCTACAGAACTAGCTGTTTAACATCACTGGCATCACCAACATTGTTACATGCTCACCTTCATCTAATCCATCAATAGGAGTTAAAATCCCAGCTCTATTAGGCATACTCATCTCTAATTGCACATCTGTAGCACTAAGGTTGTTTAACATCTCTGTTAAGAAACGAGAGTTAAAGCCAATTTGCATATCGTCTCCTTGGTAATCACAAGTTAAACGTTCTTCAGCTTTATTAGAGTAATCGATATCTTCGGCAGAGATATTTAATTCTGCACCAGCAATTTTTAATCTAATTTGGTGTGTTGTTTTATTAGAGAATATACTAACACGTTTTACAGAGTTTAAAAATTGAGTACGATCGATGCTTAATTTATTCGGGTTCTCCTTCGGGATTACTGCTTCGTAATTAGGATATTTTCCATCAATTAAACGACAAATTAAAACAGTATTCTCAAATGTGAATTTTGCGTTAGAATCGTTATAATCAATAGTTACATTTTCTTCACTTGCAGATAAAATTCCTTTTAACAATGTTAAAGGTTTCTTAGGCATAATAAATTCTGCAACTTGAGAAGCAGAAACATCTTCACGTGTATATTTAACAAGTTTGTGAGCATCAGTAGCTACAAACGTTAAATTATCTGTAGAAAACTGAAAGAAAACACCACTCATTACTGGTCTTAAATCATCATTTCCAGCAGCAAAAATAGTTTTACTAATAGCTGTTGCTAAAATGTGTCCTGCTATTGTTGTGCTAGAAGGATCTTCTAGAGCGACAGCTTTTGGAAACTCAGCACCATCTGCATAAGCTAAAGCATATTTACCATGGTTAGAGCTAATTTCTACTGTGTTATTCTCTTCAACTGTAAACGTTAACGGTTGTTCAGGAAACGTTTTTAAAGTGTCTAGTAATAAACGAGCAGGAATTGCAACACTTCCTTTGCTATCACTTTCAATATCTAATTTAGAAGACATTGTTGTTTCTAAATCACTTGCTGAAACAGTTAGTGAGTTATCTTCAATATCAAAAAGGAAATTATCTAAAATTGGTAAAGTATTAGAGCTATTAATTACACCTCCTAATACTTGTAATTGCTTAAGTAAATATGTACTTGATACTATAAATTTCATCTTATTTATGTGGTATTTATGGTCTGTATTATGGTTTTAAGAATGGTTGATAAATGAATATAAAACAAACTTAATCTTACTACAAATATAGAGTTTAACAGTCTAAAACAGAAACAAACTTATTAACAGATTTTTTTTACAAAAATAAAAAAAAGACAATGCTAATTTTAAGCCTTTTTAGCGTATTTACGTTTTCTTAAAAAGTTAAAAACAAACCCAAACAAGCCTAAAAGCAATAAAGGCAATACAATATTTATGGTTTGCCATTTCGTTTTTTCTTTTGCAATCTTTGCTTGATCCAAGAAAGCAACTTTTACTTCTTTGCTTCGAATGTTTATAAGTCCGTCATCGTCTAAAAGATAGTTAACAGCGTTTAGTAAGAATTCTTTGTTTCCATACGTTTCTTTTGTCCATTTATCGAATCCTAAAGCGGTTGGCCTTCCTTTGTCTAAATCATTTTTAATAACATCGCCATCTGCTACAATAATCATTTTAGTTTCAGAGCTTTTAGTTTTATCATTTTCAAGCTTAATAGGCTTTACACGATTGTTGTAAACCGAGGTAAATTCACCTTCCAATAGTACTGCAAGATTCTGCCTGTCTTTTGTAAATAATTCTGAAGGCGGTTCTTGTAAAGCAAAACTTAAACTAATTTCTTTTGGAGCACCTTCTAAACGACTTGGCATATCACTTTTAAGTAGAATAGTCTTCTTTATATCGTTTTTAAGCGTGTCTATTTGGTTTGCAAAATCAAACTTAACAAAGTTTATATTGTTTGTAATAGGATGATTTATATCGCTTAAAGCCAAAGGCGAATAAGGCCAACGGAAATGTTGAAGCTTTAAACTTTCATCTTGACCTGTTTCTAAAGTTATCCTTCCAATGTTTTGACTCTTAACACTTGTTAATAATGGGTTTATTCGTGCACCATATTTAAAAAAGAAGTTCGTTAAATTTAAATCACGAGGTACTGCAACGTTCATACCTTGAGGGTTAAATAGGCTATCTTTTTCCATGTTAATTTGGTCTATAAGCCAAAGGCTTTTTCCTCCATTCATGGTGTATTGATCAAGTACATATTTTTCTTCTTCAGAAAATGCTTCTGTTGGTTTTGCAGCAATTACTAAATCGTAAGTGTTTAAAGATTTAGATGCCTTTTGTGGGTTTGTAGCAACACTATCCAACGTAAAAGGAGCAATGTAATAGTATTGACCAAGTGTTTTTAGAAAGTCTGCAATCTTAATATCTGGTAATTCTGCATTTCCTTTTAAAACAGCAATTTTCCTCTTTTTAGGGTTTATAAGTTTACTTAAACCATCGGCAAAAGCATATTCTAAATGCTGTACAGAATTAGTAACTAACTCTTGCTGGTTTGCATTTACTTTGTATTTAACTAAAGGAATATCTACCGTTTGATTATTATAACTAGCCAAAGCCCAAGGAATAATAACACGTTGCGATTGCTTTCCATTTTCTTGAACGCTTAATTGCATTGGTGTTAAACCACGTTCTGTAAGTTGAGCAATAGCACGATCTCTAGTCGCTTCGTCTTCAATAGGATTTATAAAATTGAATTTTATATTACTATTATAGGCTGTAAACTCTTCTAACAATTGTTTTGTTTCAGTTTGGAGTCTTCTAAATTCAGAAGGAAAATCGTCTCCTTCTAAAAACACATCGATTACTATTGGAGAATCAACATCTTTAACCACGTTTAAAGAGGCTTTGTTTAAAGTGTAACGACTGTCTGAAGTCAAGTCAAAACGCTGGTAGAAAGAAGAACTAATAATATTTAAAACAATTAATGCTATTGGTATTATTGCAAGATGCAACCATTTTACAGGTTGAGAACCTTCTGCATTAATACGCTTTACAGTTAAAAAGATAAATAATACTGTAACACTTAAAAAGTAAATAATATCTCGCGTATCTAAAACGCCACGACTCATACTTTTAAAATGAGAAGCCATGCCTATTTGTTCTACAAAACCACCTAAAACATCTGCTAAACCTTCGAAACCGACATAAAATAAGAAGCAAAGAAAAACGGCTATAATAAAAGCCACAATCTGGTTATCGCTTAGAGTAGAGGAGAAGATGCCAATGGCTGTGTAAGCAGCGACTAAAAATAAGAGTCCAAAATAGGAACCTAAAGTACTCCCAACATCTAAATTACCTACAGGTTTGCCTAATTGGTTAACCGTATAGACATAAAGAAGTGTGGGAATAAGCGCAATAACTATTAATAAAAAAGCACCAAAATATTTACCGAGTACAATTTGTAAATTCGAGATTGGTTTGGTTAATAAAAGCTCTAAAGTTCCTTGTTTTTTCTCATCGCTAAAACTACGCATAGTTACAGCAGGAATAAGGAAAATAAGAATCCAAGGTGCAAGTAGAAAGAAAGAAGAAAGGTCTGCAAAACCATAATCTAAAATATTAAATTCTCCTTTAAATAGCCATAAAAACAAGCCATTTAATAATAAGAATATAGCAATCACCAAATAACCAATTGGTGAAGCGAAGAATGAGTTTATTTCTTTTTTTAAGAGTGCTAGCATTTAAATTTTAATATTTTTGTAAAAGTACTTACTAAATTTATGTTACGCTTAATTTACGTATCATTTTAGATAACAATTTTGGAAAAAAGCGTTTTGTATAAATGCCTAGTTTTTCTTTAAAACCAGCAATATAAACTTCTTGCTTCTTTTTATATATTGCTTTAGCCATTAACTGGGCAAAACGTTCTGGCGCTAATCCATTTTTGGTAGCATTATCCATTTTATTTTGTGCTTTGCCATTACCTGTTAAAGCGTTTAAAGATATATTGGTGTTAACAAAACCAGGGCAAACCAAAGTTACAGCTATATTGTTTGTGTGTATTTCTGCTCGTAAACTATCAAAAAAACCATGTAAAGCATGTTTACTCGCAGCATAACTAGAACGTAATGGTGTACCAATTTTGCCAACTATACTTGTAGTAACAACAAAATGGCCACTTTGTTGCTCAATAAAAAGAGGTAAAAGCGTTTTTGTTAAAGCAACACTTCCTAAGTAATTAACATCCATTATACGTTTGTCTACGTCAATGCTTGTTTCTTGTGCTAAAGAACGTTGGCTAATACCTCCATTGTTTACTAGAATATCTATAGAGCCAAAACAAGAAATGGCTTCGGTTACCTTAGTTTTAAAAGTAGTATAATCTTCTAAATCTAATGTAATTAATTTAACGTTTAGTGGGTTTTTACAGAGTGTTTTAACCGCTTTTAAAGCTTCTATGTTTCTTGAAGATAGAATAAGTTTTGCATTTAGATTAGAACATTCAATAGCTAAATGTTTGCCTATTCCAGACGATGCTCCAGTAATCCAAATAACTTTATCCGTGAAACTCATAGGTTAAAAATAAATTTTACTCATTCTTCTTGTTTTTTCTAAAATAACGACTACCAGTAAATAGGGTTAAATCAATTTCATAATTTAAAATTCATTAATCGTAGTTTACTATGCCAAACTCTCCAGTTTATCCACACTCCAAGCTTCAGGCTTAGCATTAAACATGGGTTTTGTTTCTGCCCAAATACCTTTAAATAAATCAGAATGTCTGTAGTTATTTAAATCGTCTTCAGTAGCCCAATAACTATAAGTAAAAAAAATATTTGTATTGTTTTTGTCTTGATATAATTCAAGAAACTGGCAACCTTTAAAGTTGCGTATTTTTTGTTTTACAGTTTCAAAATTAGCGAGAAATTGCTCAATATTTTCTTCAGCAAAACTCAATTTCACAATTCTTACAAACATTTTATCAGTTATCAGTTATCAGTTATCAGTTATCAGTTATCGGTTTGAGTTAGCAATTGTTTATTGTTAACTGCAATTAATTTTTTAAGAAATTAATACTAACGGTATCTCTAAGTTTTAATCCCATTAAAGAACTAGCACCACCAATACTTCCAGTATTACCTTTATAAATAGCAATCTCTAAATAGTTAGACGAGTTAAAAACCACCAAACCACGACCTTCATCGTTTCGGTTCTCTTCAGGCGTATCAAAATTTACAATATCGCTATACTTAGCATGTATTTTCTTAAACTTATGGCTTCTTGCAGAGACTTCGAAAGCACGTCCTTTTTGTATGTTCTCAAAAAATGCCTTTTTTATATTTGTTACCACATTACCATAGTTATCAATATAAATAATGCTGCCTATAATCTGTGTTTTTTCATCGTTAACATAGGGCTCAAGATTTCTAATAGGCTTAATAGTTTTAATACTTTTACCTATGACACCTAAAGTTCCACCACGAGCAATATGGCAAGCCACTTTCACAAAAACGTCTAGCACAGGAAAACTCGTTTCAATTTTATCGTGAATATTAATTTCTACAATTTGTTTAGGTGAGATTTCTGCACAAATCATACTCATAATTCCATTATTAGCGCATACAAAAAAGTGTCCATCTAACTCTATAGCAATATGTTTGTTTTCTTGATTAATTTCAGAATCTAGGCCAATAATATGTATTGTGCCATCAGGAAAACTACTGTAAGCATTTTGAATAATATAGGCAGCTTCAGGAATATTAAAAGGAGAAACAGAATGAGAGATATCAACAATTCTTACTTCTGGCATTTCGCTGTAAATAGCGCCTTTTATCGCACCAGCAAAGTGATCTTTCTCACCAAAGTCTGTTGTTAAAGTGATAATTGCCATTTAGTAATTGTTGATATTTATTTTGATTTTAGCGAATATAAGTGCTCTAACTTCATTAAGTTTATAACACAGAACAAAACTAAGAAAATAGATTATAAATTCTTAATTAAAACGATACGCTTTTGAACGAAATAATAATTCAACTTGAAGAAATCACTCCAAAAGAATTTTTTGGACCAGGAAATGAAAATATTAAGCTAATAAAAAAGCACTTTTCCAATTTAAAAATTGTTGCCAGAGGCAATCAAATAAAGGCTTTTGGAGAAGAGGAGCTTTTAGACGAGTTTAATAGAAAACTAAAAATGCTAATAAAGCATTTTATCAAACATAAAAAATTAGACGAAAACGCAATCGAGCGTGTACTAACAAGTAAAACTAGCGACGATTATAATACCACTGCAAAAAGCGGAGAAACAATAGTGCACGGCGTTAATGGAAAACTAATAAAAGCACAAACAGCAAACCAACGCAAATTGGTAGAGCTAATGAATAAAAATGATATGGTTTTTGCTATAGGTCCAGCAGGAACAGGAAAAACATATACAGGAGTTGCATTAGCAGTAAAAGCATTAAAAAACAAAGAGGTAAAACGTATTATTTTAACGCGTCCAGCAGTAGAAGCAGGAGAAAACTTAGGTTTCCTTCCAGGCGATTTAAAAGAAAAATTAGATCCATACATGCAGCCTTTATACGATGCACTTCGAGACATGATTGCTCCCGAAAAACTAGCACAATACATAGAAAACGGAACCATACAAATAGCACCTTTAGCCTTTATGCGTGGTCGTACGTTAGACAACGCGTTTGTAATTTTAGACGAAGGACAAAACACCACTCATGCACAAATGAAAATGTTTTTAACACGTATGGGAAAAAACGCAAAGTTCCTATTAACAGGAGATCCAGGACAAATAGATTTACCAAGACGTACCGTTTCCGGTCTTAAAGAAGCCTTATTGGTTTTAAAAGATATAGACGGTATTGGTATGGTTTTTCTAGACGATAAAGATGTAGTGCGCCATAAACTAGTTAAAGCTGTAATTGCTGCCTACAGAAACATTGAGAATATAGATGCATAGTCTTTTCTGGAGCCAGGAACCTGCTTTCCACTATATCTTTTTTAAGAAAAATAAAAAAGGATGCCGTTACAATCAGGGCTATACATAAAAACTTACGTCATTGCAAACCACTTTTTTGAGAGGTATAACAATCTGTTAAAAAAGAAAGGAACAAGAACACCCTTTCTCTACTTGTTATGATATAAAATTTAAAATTTATCAATATTTTTGTAACTCCTAAATTTTTAGGACACACACACAACTAAAACTATTCAATTCGTGGCTAATAACACAATTACAGACACTAACTTTAATTTTCCAAATCAAAAAAATCTTTACAAAGGAAAAGTAAGAGCGGTATATAATATCAACGATAAAGAGTTGGTAATGGTAGCAACAGATAGGCTTAGTGCTTTCGATGTTGTCATGCCAAAAGGCATCCCGTTTAAAGGGCAAATACTAAACCAGATAGCAACAAGTATGATGAAAGCTACCGAAGATTTAGTACCTAATTGGTTAACAGCAACACCAGATCCTAACGTAGCAGTTGGGCATTTGTGTGAACCTTTTAAAGTAGAAATGGTCATTCGTGGTTATATGTCTGGACATGCAGCAAGAGAATATAAAGCAGGAAAACGCATGCTTTGTGGTGTTGCAATGCCAGAAGGTTTAAAAGAAAACGATAAGTTTCCTTCGCCTTTTATTACGCCTGCTACAAAAGCAGAAATGGGAGATCACGATGAAGATATCTCGCGTGAAGATATTATTAGTAAAGCTATTGTTAGCGAAGAGGATTATATTGTTTTAGAAGACTATACACGAAAACTCTTTCAACGCGGAACAGAAATAGCAGCCTCTAGAGGTTTAATTCTTGTAGATACAAAGTACGAATTTGGGAAAACAAAAGACGGAAAAATAGTATTAATAGACGAAATCCATACACCAGATTCTTCACGTTATTTCTATAAAGAAGGTTACCAAGAACGTCAAGATAAAAACGAAGAACAAAAACAACTCTCTAAAGAGTTTGTAAGACAATGGTTAATTGCTAACGATTTTCAAGGCTTAGAAGGACAAACAGTTCCTGAAATGACCGATGAATATATTGAAACTGTTTCAGAAAGATATATTGAATTATATGAGAATATCATGGGAGAACCATTTGTAAAAGCAGATGTTTCTAATATTCAAGAACGTATTAGTAAAAATGTAGAAGCTTATTTAGCGCAATAATATTTTTTACAAAAAAAATTAGACCTCACAGTTTTTATAACTGTGAGGTCTTTTTTTTAGTTAAAGATTAAATAAAATATTTATTCAATTATTATACGTTTATTAATTATTTGCCCAGCATTTTCAATGCTTAAAATATAAACAGAACTTTCTAAGTCGCCTAATTGTATTGCTTTGTTAAATACACCAGACGTGTTTTTAAAAGATTGTTTGTTTATTAAACGACCTCTTAAATCGTAAAGGTTAACATTAACAGCATCATTATTTTGAGTGTTAAAAGAAACGTTTATTTCTCCTTGAGATGGGTTTGGCCATAAAGATAAAGAGCTGGCTAAACTAAACTCATCAACACTTAAAGAAGTTGTTCCGCAAATTTCGATAGAATAGTTTAAAAATGTTCCACCATCTGCAGAAGGATATCCATCTGTAGCAGTAAGTATCCAATCTCCAAAAGTACTTTCTCCATTAAAAACAGATAAAGGGTTTTCAGGTTGAATGATTCCTCCAACAGAAGGAGCGGTACTACTACAAATAACAGGTCCAGTAGCTTGGTCGTTATAAGTTACCGCAATATCATCTGTTCCATCATCACATTTACTATTAACTAGCATAATAACAGATGTTCCATTTGGTGATGTTAACATTAATTCCATATCACCTGCCCAAACATGAGTGATGTTTATAGTAGAATTTAAGTCTGTTATTGTTGTATCACTTGTAATATTAATTGTAGATGTAATTACGTGTGCTGTATTTCCAGTACTTGGGATATTAATGTTGTTTTCTGTAGAATTATAAGTTACACATGCAATTGATGCAGTTGTAAAGTTTCTTGTTGCTGAATAAGAAGACTCACCACAACTATTTATAGATTTTACTCTCCAAAAGTATTGAGTAGCAGATGTTAATTCGGGAGTATTAAAACTATTATTAGTAACAACATTAGATGTGTAGTTAGCTGTAAAAGCTGTATTAGTAGCCATTTCAACAGTATAACTTGTTGCACCTGTAATTGGGCTCCAGTCTAAGTTTAAGGTAATTGGTGTGTCTGTTGCACTATTTGCAGGACTTACTAAGGATGGAGTAGTTGGTATAGCTCCATCTACATTTAAGTCTACAGAAATAGAGTTTGTTGTAATTCCTGTTCCTGTAACTGTAATAGTATAGTTTCCAGAAGCAAGAGTGCTTAAATTACTTAAAGTAAGTTGTGTTGATCCATCTGCACTTAAAGATGTAGGGCTAAAAGAAGCAGTTGCTCCAGGTGGTAGATTTGTTGCTGTAAATGTTGTAGCATCTGTATTTCCACCTGTAGCGACATAATTAATAGTATATGCTGCTGTGTTTGTAGGATTACAAATATTTTCTTCAGAATTTGTTGTAGTTAAATCAAAATCTGGAGCGGCAGAACATTGTACTACATTTGGTTTAAACGTAGATTGAATAGACATAACGTAAGCTTCTGCTACTGTTGTTTGTCCTGCACTAAACATAAACATACAAGCATCGTTTGTGTAATCCATATAACTTTGAAATAATTCTTGCTCTGTAGGATCACAAGCTGGCTCACTATTTAATGCTGGACAGCCACCATTTGAGTTGCCTTGATTAGGAGTGTCTGCTATACCATCATCTGTAGAACAAGATCCAAAAACATGATCTAAGTTGTAAAAATGACCAAGTTCATGAGTTACAGTTCTTCCTAAATCGTAAGGAGCACCAGGAACAATACCAGAATTTGGACATCCAGCACCAGAACCAAAAGCGCCTAAATTCATAGTTACAGAATCACCATTAGCAATACTTCCTGGATAAGGAGAGAAGCCTAAAAGACCTCCACCAATATCTTTAACTAAAAAATTCATATAACCAGACCAGTTAGAATCGGTTTCGTTACCATTACCAAAGTTATAACCAATGGTAACAGCTGGACCTCCTTCAACCATATCAGAATCTAAACCTATTGGGTGATTTGTTGTTGCAATACAAAACAGAAAATTTGCAGCACCTGTATTTGTATTTGGATAATAAGGAGCAGCAGCTGTCCATCCAGCGATATCAGGATTTGTACCAGTAAAGTCTTCGTTTAATATATCTATTTGGTTTTGAGCTAAAGCTTCTAAACAAGCTCTGTCAGACTCTTGAGCTTCAGGGTAATGAACTGCAACGGGAATAATAATTGGGTCCACTCTTCTATTGTAGTTACCGATTAGGTTTTTTTCTAATTGCTTTTTAAATTTTGCTTGAGTAATTTTAAACTGTTTAGCATATTCAGGGTTTTTCATTTGTTCTTGCATGTATTCTACCATACCACAAGTACGTTCTTGGGCTTCAGTAGAAAACGCACACATTACAAACACAATACAAAGCAGTATGGAGTTCACGTTTAAAGTAGTTTTTTTAATCATAATTTAGAATTTTAGAAAATAAATTTTACGTAAATATAAAAAAAAACAATGAACAAGAGTGCTTGTGTAGTTTGCTTGTTATTAGTTTATTATAGTTTTTGATGTTGTTTAATTGTTACTAGCAAATTAATTCTTTCATATTATTTCAATACATTTATAAAAAAAAGAGAAGCCATTGAAAGAATTAGATCAATTTATTGCAGATTTCGCCTCATTTGTTTGGGGTCTTCCATTATTAATATTATTAATTGGAGGTGGTTTTTATCTTCTTGTATTATCTCGATTTTTACCATTTCGATATTTAGGGCATGCAATACAAGTGCTTCGTGGTAAATATGATAACAAGGAAGACGAAGGAGAAATTACACACTTTCAAGCCTTAACAACAGCATTATCATCAACCATTGGTATGGGAAATATTGCTGGTGTTGCTGTTGCTATTTCAATTGGTGGACCAGGAGCTGTTTTTTGGATGTGGATTAGTGCAATTATTGGTATGTCTACAAAATTTTTTACGTCGAGTTTAGCAATTATGTATCGTGGTAAAGATAGCGAAGGTAACACACAAGGTGGTCCAATGTATTTTATAATGGAAGGCTTAGGTAAGCATTGGAAACCATTAGCTGTATTTTTTAGTCTTTGTGGTTTAATAGGAGCATTGCCTGTTTTTAACGTCAATCAATTAACGCAAGCCATTAACGACATTGTTTTAAAACCAAATGGAATTGCAGTAAACTTTACTTCAAACTTAATTATAGGTCTTGTTTTAGTAAGTATTACATCTGTAGTAATTTTAGGAGGTTTAAATAGAATAAGTAAAGTAGCCTCTAAATTAGTACCAAGTATGGTATTGCTGTATTTTGTATTGATAATGATAATTTTGTTCGCTAATGCGGAAGTTGTGCCAACCTATTTTAAACTTATTTTCACTGATGCTTTTGCTGCCGAAAATTATAAAGGAGATGCTTTTTTGGGAGGTTTATTAGGAGGATTAATAATTTTGGGAGTACGACGAGGAGCTTTTTCTAACGAAGCTGGTATTGGTACAGCACCTTTAGCACATGGAGCTGCAAAAACAAACGAGCCAATTCGCGAAGGTTTAGTAGCAATGTTAGGTCCTGCTATAGATACTCTAATAGTTTGTACGTTAACAGCTTTAGCAATTTTAGTAACAGGCGTTTGGCAAACAACAGAAGCTAATGGAGTAAGCCTTACAGCAAATGCTTTTGGAGCTGCAATGCCAGTTTATGGTAGATACTTATTACTGCTTTGTATTATTATATTTAGTGTGTCTTCATTATTTTCTTATGCCTATTATGGCGGAAAATGTTTGTCGTTTTTAATTGGAGAAAAAAACAAACACTATTACAACTATTTCTATATTTTAAGTATCATTTTAGGAGCAACAACATCGTTAGCCTTAATGATTAATTTAATTGATGGTGTATTTGCATTAATGGCAATACCTACTATGACAGCTACCTTGATTTTAGCTCCAAGAGTAGTAAAAGAGGCGAAAGCTTATTTTAAACGAATGAAAAATGTTTAAGCCCTATTAATAGAGGTCTTAAATTGTTGAGGCGTCATTAATTCCATTTTTTTAAATTGTCTGTTAAAATAACTTGTGTTATTAAATCCAGATTTAAAGGCAATTTCCGACATTCTAAAATCTTTTGATTCTTTTATCAGTTTTTTAGAAAATTTAATCTTTTCAGAATTTATATAATCAATAGGAGAGATGCCTAATGTGTTTTTAAATTGTTTATGGAAGTGAGACGTGCTCATGTAAGCTTTCTTAGCTAACAAATCTACACTAATGTCTTTATTAGTTAAGTTGTCTTTAATATACTTAATAACGGTTCCAATTCTGGTATCGTTAAAGACTTGGTTAGGATCATTAATAATTAAAGACTTGGCTTTGGTTTGTAGCAGTCTTATAATTAATTCTTGTATCATTAAATCCAACAAGACATCCTTCGACTTATTGTTATTAGTAAAGGTGTAGGTTAAACGTTCAATTAAGTGATTAATATCAGTGTTATTTATTAAATGTGAAGTAGTTTCATCTAAATTCCAATCGTTATTCTCGTTTTCAATGGCTACTTGTTGATTAAATTTTTCAACAACCTCATCAATTTTAAAAGCGTCTATACCTAATGCTAAGCATTGTGTTGGACTATCTTTAGTTGCAATCGGGAAATCAATTATCATTTCTTTATTAGATGGCATCACAACAGATTCACCTGGAAAAAAATCAAAAGCTTCAAAGCCATCAAGGTGCATCACTTTTTTGCCAGTAAGCATGCTTGCAATTACAGGAAAGTTAAACGTTAACGATACTTGTTCAGCAAAGGCATGAGTTTCATAAATATTAAGTTCTGCATAATCAGCATTATAAGTCGTTCTGTTTTCCACTAAAGTGGTCAGTTTTCTATTATTTCTATGTTGATTTAAAATGGACTTCATATTCAATATTACTAAATTTTAATACATAAACACCTAAATAAGAGATATGTTCAAAACTATGATAAATACGTTCAAGATAATTAGAATATGATAAAATAACTTTATCAAAAATAAAGATAATATATTTTTTAGATAAAAAAATTATCTAATTACTAATTTAATAAAAATTTATATGAGTTATTCTAAACCTAAGTTTAAAGAGAAATATGCTAATTTTATTAACGGAAAGTTTGTCGAACCTATTGGTGGCCAATATTTTGAAAATACATCTCCAATAGATAATAGTTTAATTGCAAAATATCCGCGTTCTCAAAAAGAAGATGTAGAAATGGCTTTAGATGCAGCTAATGCAGCAAAAGAAGCTTGGGGAAATACCTCAGCTACAGAAAGAGCAACTTTATTAAATAAAGTTGCAGATATTATTGAAGCTAATTTAGAAGAGTTTGCACTAGTTGAAACTTGCGATAATGGTAAGCCAATTCGTGAGACTTTAAATGCAGATTTGCCTTTGGCAGTTGATCATTGGCGTTATTTTGCAGCTTGTATTCGTTCGGAAGAAGGTAGTGTATCAGAATTAGATCAGAATACATTATCCATGAATATTAAAGAACCACTAGGTGTTATTGGTCAAATTATTCCATGGAATTTCCCATTGTTAATGTTGTCTTGGAAACTGCCACCAGCATTAGTAACGGGTAACTGCGTGGTTTTAAAACCAGCAGAACAAACGCCATCTACAGCAACTTTATTAATGGAAAAAATTGCAGATGTTTTTCCTCCAGGCGTTATAAATATAGTACATGGTTTTGGACCAGAAGCCGGAAAACCACTAGCATCTAGTTCAAAAGTAGATAAAGTAGCCTTTACAGGAGAAACAACTACGGGACAGTTAATTATGCAATATGCATCTAAAAATCTAAATCCAGTAACTATGGAATTAGGTGGTAAATCTCCAAACGTATTCTTTAATTCTGTCATGGATCATGATGATGCTTATTTGGATAAAGCTATTGAAGGTGCTGTTTTATTCGCTTTTAATCAAGGAGAAGTATGTACTGCACCTTCTCGAATTTTAGTACAAGAAGATATTTATGATGCATTTATGAAGCGTGTTGTTGAAAGAACTAATGCTATAATTCAAGACAATCCATACGATGTAAATACAATGGTTGGAGCACAAGCTTCTAAAGATCAATATGAAAAAATAAAATCCTACATAGAAATAGGAAAAGAGGAAGGTGCAAAAGTGCTAGCAGGAGGTTCTGCTAATGCATTAGAAGGTAATTTGGCAAACGGATTTTATATTAAACCAACAATACTTGAAGGTCATAATAAAATGAGAGTGTTCCAAGAAGAAATTTTTGGACCAGTAGTTTGCGTTACTAAGTTTAAAGATGAAGCTGAAGCTTTAGAAATAGCTAATGATACACTTTATGGATTAGGTGCTGGTGTTTGGACACGAGATGCACACCAACTATATCAAATACCAAGAGCTATTAAAGCTGGTCGTGTTTGGGTAAATTGCTATCATGCATATCCTGCACATGCACCATTTGGAGGTTATAAAAAATCTGGATTTGGTAGAGAAAACCATGTGATGATGCTTAATTGCTATCGTCAAACTAAAAACATGTTAATCTCATACGATAAAAATAAATTAGGTTTCTTTTAATAGAAATTAAATAGTTGGAAGAGCTGAGTTACATTTTGTAATTCAGCTTTTTTTAAATAAACTTAAATTTTGGTTATGGAAAGAGTAGCAATTACAAAAGAAGCAGCAAAAATATTAGAACAGTTGAAAGCAAAATACGGTGATTTAATTTTTCATCAAAGTGGAGGCTGTTGCGATGGTTCTGCACCAATGGTTTTCGAAAAAGGCGATATGTATTTAGATGAAAGTGATATCCTTTTAGGAACACTAAACGATGTCAATTTTTATATGAATCAAGATCAATTTGAATATTGGAAGCATACACATCTTACAGTAGATATTACAGAAGGTCGTGGTGCTAGTTTCTCTTTGGAAATTCCGCTAGGTCTTCGGTTTTTAACACATTCAAGGTTGTTAACAAAAGAAGAAGAGTCTTTTTTTAATGGTTAACACTTACTTGTACAGTTAATAATATTCTCATTTTAATAATTTAAGCTCTGTAAATTAGGCGTAATCTTGGTTTTAGAGCTTTTTTTGTTAATAATTCTTAATTTTTTAACAATATGTTTTTATTTATATTGCTAAATTGATATATTTATGCTAAATTAATATACATGACAGTAGATTTATGCCCTAATTGTGGATCAGACCATTACATTAAAAGCGGAATTGTTAACGATAGGCAGCGTTATAAGTGTAAAAAATGCAACTATTTTTTCTCAGTAAATAAGATTGGTAAGAAGATAGACGACTACTACGTTAACAAATCACTACAACTATACTTAGAAGGCTTAACCTACCGAGAAATCGAACGCATTTTAGGAATCTCTCACGTAAGTATCATGAACTGGGTTAAAAAGTATAATATTAAACGTCCATACAATTCTAATTACCATCCTACATACAAGATTTTAAATGCTTCAGAATTAGCAGTTTATTTTAGTAATGCCGAAAATATAAAAGGAGCAGGCGTTGTAGTTACAGAGTTAGGAGATAAATTCATGCTCATTAAATGGGAGCGTTTTAAAGATTAGTATATTAAATTAACAAAAAAATATATTAATTTTTTATTAGCACATTGTTTTTAGGAGATTGTAGTGCACACAAAACTAATTAACTACTAATTAATCCTTTAAACAATGAGAAAACAAACCCTTTTATTGGTTGGACTCTTTTTAATGTCCTTTCAATTTATGAATGCTCAAGGCTCTCCAGATTACGATGGAGGTCTTAAGTTTAAATTTAACGAAGATGGTTCTAAATATCTTCGGCTTATCTCTTGGGCACAAGTCCAAGCTAATTACAATACAGACGATACTTTTGATGCCAACGGAAACGAAAACAGTAAATTAAATTTTAATTTACGTCGTGCTCGTGTTTTAATGTTTGCACAAATTAACAAA
This sequence comes from Lacinutrix sp. Bg11-31, assembly GCF_002831665.1. Taxonomy (NCBI): domain Bacteria; kingdom Pseudomonadati; phylum Bacteroidota; class Flavobacteriia; order Flavobacteriales; family Flavobacteriaceae; genus Lacinutrix; species Lacinutrix sp. Bg11-31. The sequence goes on along the minus strand of NZ_CP025118.1, from coordinate 1,372,001 downwards.
GACTTTTTAATCTTAACACATTTTGGATTAAATAGTTTAACAAGTTCTACATTAAGTCCAACAGGAAAAGGGGATGGTTCCCAGCTCTTTTTTCATGATGTTTGGGCACAATACAATTTAGGTAAGGATCACACAGTAGGAGGTGGATTACATTACTTTAATGGTATTTCTAGACTAAACAATCAAAGCACATTAAACATGATGACTTTGGATAACAACCGTCAATCTTGGGCTACTATTGGTTTGTCAGACCAGTTTGCACGTCATTTAGGTGTGTTTGCAAAAGGAAAATTCGATAAACTTCAATATCGTGTTGCCATAAACGATGCTTCGGTATCCTCTTTAGATGGTAGAACAGCTGTTGCAGGTGGTGATGCAGTTTATAATGGTCGTTCAAATCTAGGATCTAAAGACGCAGGAAAATCATACGCTGGTTATTTCGATTATAATTTCTTAGATCAAGAATCTAATTTTTTGCCATATAAAGTTGGAACATACCTAGGTGGAAAAAAAGTATTCAATGTAGGTGCTGGTTTCTTTTTGCATCCAAAAGGATCTGTAATAGATACAGGTACTGCTTTAACACCTAATCTAGAAGGTGAGGATGTGTCAATATTTGCAGTAGATGCTTTTTACGATGCTCCACTTGGAGACAATGGGAGTGCAATTACTGCTTATGCAGTATATCAAAATAGCGATTACGGTAAAAACTATTTATACAGTGCTTATGGTACAGGAAGTATGGTTTATGGTCATGTAGGTTATGTTTTTAAAGGTGATAAAACAAAAACAAGATACCAACCTTACGTAAGTTATGGCACACATAGTTATGATGCCGTAGGAGATGACAGATCTACTTTAGGTATTGGTGTAAATGCTTATATGAGTGGACACAATTCAAAATTAACTTTAGAATATAAAAATCAAGAATTTGGAGCTTTAGATTCGAATACTATTTCGCTTCAAGCCATGATATATCTATAAAACTAGCAAACTATGAGTGAAAAACAAAAAAACGCTTCTGCGTATTGGAAAGAGAACATAAAGTATTTAGCAATACTACTTGCTATATGGTTTGTGGTATCCTTTGGATGTGGCATTCTCTTTAGAGAAGAATTAAACCAAATTAGACTTGGAGGTTTTAAACTAGGTTTCTGGTTTGCTCAACAAGGCTCGATATATGTATTCGTAATTTTAATATTCGTGTACGTAAGATTAATGAACAAACTAGATAAAAAATATGGTTACGACGAATAGTCTTAACTAATAACTTAAAAAATAAATATTATGAGTGTACAATTTTGGACATGGTTATTAGTAGGACTTACTTTTGCCTTATATTTTGGAATCGCAATTTGGGCTAGAGCTGGCTCAACTAAAGAATTTTATATTGCTGGTGGAGGTGTTTCTCCGTTAGCAAATGGTATGGCTACCGCAGCCGATTGGATGAGTGCCGCCTCCTTTATTAGTATGGCAGGTATTATTTCCTTTTCAGGGTATGATGGTTCTGTTTACCTAATGGGTTGGACTGGTGGATATGTGTTATTAGCTTTATTATTAGCACCTTATCTACGTAAGTTTGGTAAGTTTACGGTTCCAGATTTTATTGGAGATAGATATTACTCAAACACAGCAAGAACTGTTGCAGTAATTTGTGCGTTAATTGTATCGTTTACATACGTTGCAGGTCAAATGCGTGGTGTAGGTATTGTATTTTCTCAATTCTTACAAGTAGACATTAATTTGGGAGTAATTATTGGAATGACGGTTGTTTTAACTTTCGCTCTATTAGGAGGTATGAAAGGTATTACATACACGCAAGTAGCACAATACTGTGTATTAATATTTGCTTTTATGGTACCTGCATTTTTCATTTCTATGCAAATGACAGGAAACATCATTCCACAATTAGGAATGGGAGGAACCGTTGAAGGCGGCGAATTCTTATTAGATAAATTAGATAAACTACACACAGAACTTGGTTTCCACGAATACACAAGTGGAACAAAATCTACTTGGGATGTCTTTGCAATTACTTTAGCGCTAATGACAGGTACTGCTGGATTACCACATGTAATTGTACGTTTCTTTACAGTGCCTAAAGTAAAAGATGCACGTAAATCTGCAGGTTATGCTTTATTTTTAATTGCAATTTTATATACAACAGCACCTGCAATAGCAGTGTTTTCAAGAACTAATTTAATAGAAACGGTTAGTAATAAAGAATACAAAGAAATTCCAGAATGGTTTAAAAACTGGGAGAATACAGGGTTAATTGCTTGGTCAGATAAAAATGGAGATGGAAAAATTCAATATGTAGCTGGTAATGCATTATCAAGTAAAAAACCAGTATATACAGATGCCAGAGGAGCAAGTGGAGAGCGTTTAATTTCTAACGCTAGTGATGCCAAAAACGAACTTTATGTAGATAGAGATATCATGGTATTAGCAAATCCAGAGATTGCAAACTTACCTAATTGGGTTATTGCATTAGTAGCAGCAGGTGGATTGGCAGCAGCATTATCAACAGCAGCAGGATTATTATTAGTAATCTCAACTTCTGTGTCTCACGATTTGGTTAAAAAACAATTGAAGCCAGATATTTCAGATAAAGATGAATTAAAAGTAGCTAGAATAGCAATTTTCGTAGCTATCTTAATTGCAGGATATTTTGGTATTAATCCACCAGGGTTTGTAGCTGCAGTCGTCGCGCTCGCCTTTGGTCTCGCAGCAGCCTCCTTTTTCCCGGCCATTATTCTAGGAATATTTGATAAACGAATGAATAGCCAAGGAGCCATTTCAGGAATGGTTGTAGGTATCGTTTTAATGATGTTCTACATGATGAAATTCAAACTAGACATGTTTGGTGGTGGTACAAAAGAAGATTGGTGGTTTGGTACATCTCCAGAAGGATTTGGTACTATTGCAATGGTTTTAAACGTTGTAATATCATTAGTCGTTTCAAGATTAACACCAGCACCTCCACAAGATGTGCAAGATATGGTCGAAAGTATAAGAATACCTTCAGGAGCAGGCGAAGCTCAAGATCATTAAAGTATTGAGTTCTGTCTTATTTTTTTTTAGCTTTTGCTAAAAAACATTGAACTTAATTTTAATTTAGTTAGTTAATAAATCAGCATTACATTTTTGTAGTGCTGATTTATTATATTAGTAAAGTTATTATTTTTTCGCTTTCGCGGAAATGAAAACCAATTTACCAAATGAAAAAACGGCACGAACAAAAGCTCGTTGTATTATCGATAGCATTATGTTTAGTTTTCAATATACCATTCATCCTTATTTTTAATTTTGAAGGTGCAGTTTATGGTATTCCAACCTTATATTTCTCAATATTTTCTATTTGGTTGTTATCTATAATTATTTCGTACATCGTATTAAAACGTCATTATGAATAATTCTGCTTTAATTGCTATTATTATCATCTATCTAGCAGCGTTGTTTTTTATTGCTTTTCTTGCCGAAAAAAAACGACAAAGCAAATGGGTTAACAATCCATATGTGTATACTTTGTCTTTAGCAGTATATTGTTCGGCATGGACGTATTATGGAAGTGTTGGTATTGCTGCAAATTCTGGTATTAACTTTTTGCCTATTTATTTAGGTCCAGTTATAGCAGCACCTTTATGGATTGTTCTGCTTCGAAAAATAATCAGAATTTCTAAACAACATAAAATTTCATCTATTGCAGATTTTATTTCCTTACGTTATGGAAACAGTAGGTTTCTTGGTGCATTAGTAACTATAATCTGTCTATTTGGAACATTGCCATACATTTCGTTACAACTAAAAGCAGTATCGGAAACGTTCGAAATTATGTCGGATGATACCAGTTACATTTCAACTGCAGTTATAGACGATTCTACATTTTATGTCGCTTTATTACTAGCCATATTTGCTACTTTTTTTGGTACTCAAAATACTGATGCTTCCGAAAAACATAAAGGGATCATTGCTTCAGTAGCTTTTGAATCGGTTTTAAAATTGGTGTTCTTTCTCATTATTGGTGTGTATATAACTTTTTACTTGTTTGATGGTACTACAGATATTTACAATCAAATAGCTATAACCGAAAACTTTAAAGAACTCACAACGCTTAGTGGAGTAGAAGATGGCTTTAATTGGTTTTTCATGATTGCCTTATCTTTTATGGCAATATTTTTACTGCCAAGACAATTTCAAGTTTCTGTTTTAGAAAACAATAGAGAAAAACATTTAAAAAAAGCCATATGGTTGTTTCCATTGTATTTATTGCTTTTCAATCTCTTTGTAATTTTTATAGCTTGGGCAGGAAAGCTTACTTTTGGAAGTACGCAAAATGCCGAATATTATTCCTTGTTATTGCCTTTAGAAAATGGTAATTCCTTTTTAGCAACACTTGTGTTTTTAGGTGGTTTTTCTGCAGTTATTTCCATGGTTATTGTATCTACATTAGCCTTATCCACTATGGTGAGTAATAACTTAATTATTCCTTACGGGTTTCTAGATAAATTCATTAAAAACCAACCAGAACGTAATTCAAAATATATTAAGAACATTCGTCGTATTTCTATTTTCACCATTATAATTACAGCGTATTTCTTTTATGTATCGTTTTCAAAAGAACTATCGTTGTATTCTATAGGATTAATTTCGTTTGTAATAATAGCACAATTAGGCCCTTCTTTTTTTATTGGATTGTACTGGAATCGAGGCTCCTCTAAAGCAGCAATTACTGGTATTATTGTCGGTTTTTTTATTGCTGTTTACACCTTAGTCTTACCATTTACATTACAAGCCTATACAGGAACAGACGATTTTACACAGTATGGTTTACTAGGTGTTTCTATATTAAAACCTTACGCTTTATTTGGTATCGATTTTTTAAGTCCACCAGCACATGCTTTCTTTTGGAGTATGACTTTTAATATGATGTCTTACTTAGTATTTTCATTAATATCTAAAGGAAATTATAGAGAACGTAATTATGCCGAAATGTTTGTAGATAGTAACAATTTCACAACCCTTCAAGACAATGCGCTGGTTTGGAAAGGAGAAGCGTATGTTGCAGATATTAAAAGTGTGTTAGTTCGCTTTTTAGGCGAAAAAAGAGCAACAAGAGCTTTGAAAATTTTCTTTACTAAATACAAATTATCACAAGACACGCAATTGGCAGACGCACGATTAATTAATTTTTCTGAAAAACTACTCACAGGAAGCATTGGTTCTGCTTCCGCAAAAATATTGATTGCAAGTGTTGTAAAAGAAGAGCAGATTAGTTTGGTAGAAGTTTTAAAGATTTTAGAAGAATCGAAAGAAAACATTGTTAGCAATAAAGTTTTAACAGAAAAGTCTAATGAGCTGTCTCAATTATCATCCAAACTAAAAGATGTTAATGAAGTGCTAATATCTAAAGACAAACAAAAAGATGAATTCTTAGATACAGTTGCGCATGAGCTAAAAACACCAATTACAGGTATTCGCGCTGCAACCGAGTTGTTGATGGATGACGATGATGATATGCCAAAAGAAATTAAAGCACAATTCTTAAAAAACATTCTTCAAGATTCCGATCGTTTAGGAAGATTGATACATAATATCCTTGATTTTGAAAAACTAGAAACAGGTAGATTACATCTAGACATGCAATATCAAGACATTCAAAAAACAATTGCAAAAGCAATTGGCAGTATTTCACAAATTGCAGCAAAAAAAGAAGTAGAAATTAGCAATAAAAATACACATGCTTTTAAAACAAATTATGATGAAGATCGCATCCTTCAGGTATTAACCAATTTACTATCTAATGCTATTAAGTTCTGCGAAGCTAAAAACGGAAAAATTGAGGTCGACTATAAGCTTGGAAATGAATTAGTAGAAATCTCTGTAACAGACAATGGTAAAGGGATTCCAGAAGAAGATCACGATTATATTTTCGATAAATTTTACCAATCGAAACATCAAAATACTATTAAACCACAAGGTAGTGGACTAGGATTAGCGATTACTAAACAAATAGTAGAAAAACATAACGGAGAAATTTGGGCAAAAAAAGACGTTAAAAATGGCGCAACACTTGTTTTTACGATACCTTTTAAGTAAATTGTAGTCATAAAGTATGAAGAAGAAAATTTTAATTGTAGATGACGAACCAAATATTGTAATGTCGTTAGAATACGCTTTCAAAAAACAAGGTTTTGAAGTGTTTATTGCAAGAGACGGAAGTGAGGCTTTAGAGATATTAAAACATCATGTTCCTAATGTAATATTATTAGATATTATGATGCCAAATGTAGATGGCTATCAAACCTTAACGCACATTAAAAATACAGACAGTTTAAAAGATACCAAAGTGGTGTTTTTAACTGCAAAAAATAAAGCTTCAGATATTGAAAAGGGTTTAAGACTAGGAGCAGATAAATATTTTACAAAACCTTTTTCAGTAAAAAAAATAGTTTCAGAAATACTGAAATTATTAATATAAAAAGTCTTCTTAAGTCTTTTTTAAATATTGGTTTTGTGTGCAAACAAACTAAGTTTAATTAAAGTTTAAAGACATGAAATTTCACATCAGCCCATTAGCGTCGGATATTATTATATGTATTTATGTAATAGCTACGCTTTATTTAAGGTTTAAATTCGAAAATAATACTAATGCAAGCCCTATGCTATCTATAGTTTTAGGAATTTGTTTTGTTGTTATTATTTGGGTGCTTATCAAACTAAAAATACTTAATCCTAATTGGTTTGGCTTACTTAATTCTAAAAAAAAGTAAGATATGGACTATCAAGAATTTTACCAAAAAAGTATTCAACAGCCAGAACAATTTTGGAATGAACAAGCCAAAAATATCGACTGGTTTAAAGCACCAGAAACCATTTTATCTAAAGATAAACAGGACTATAATCAATGGTTTGAAGATGGCGAATTAAACCTAAGTTATTTGTGTATAGACAAGCATATAAAAGATGGTTTTGGTTCGCAAAATGCTATTATTTTCGACTCACCAGTTACCAATACAAAACAGCATATTACCTTTAATCAATTACACCATGAAGTTTCTAAACTAGCTGGTGGACTACAAGTTTTAGGACTGCAAAAAGGAGATACTTGCATCATTTATATGCCAATGATTCCGCAAGCATTGTATGCAATGTTAGCTTGCGCTAGAATAGGAGTTATTCACTCGGTTGTATTTGGTGGATTTGCACCTCATGAGCTAGCTATTCGAATTGATGACTGTAAGCCGAAAGCAATTATTACAGCATCCAACGGAATAGAAATAGAACGTATTATTCCATACAAACCTTTTGTAGATGAAGCCATTGCTAAAGCAGAAAATAAACCAGAACACGTTATCGTTTTCGATAGACTATTAGGTGTAGAAATTCCGAAGAAAAACTACGATATAGATTATACTACTTTAGTTGAAAAATCGCCATCTATTGAAGCAGTTTCAGTTGAGTCAACTCATCCTTCATACATATTATATACATCAGGAACAACAGGAACTCCAAAAGGAATTATTAGAGATTCAGGAGGTTATGCAACCGCTTTAAAATTCTCAATGAAATACATTTACGGAGTAGACGAAGGCGATACCTTTTGGGCTGCAAGCGATGTTGGTTGGGTTGTAGGTCATAGTTATATTGTTTACGGACCATTATTAAACAGAAATACTACTATTGTTTTTGAAGGTAAACCAATACGAACTCCAGATGCTTCAACCTTTTGGCGTGTAATTAGTGAACATCGAGTAAAAGTTATGTTTACAGCGCCAACAGCAATTAGGGCTATAAAAAAAGAAGATCCAGAGGGAAAATTTATAAAACATTTCGATTTGTCATGCTTAAAATATCAGTTTTTGGCAGGCGAACGTTGCGATGTTGCAACTTTAACTTGGACAGAAGAACATTTAAAAGTTCCAGTTATAGATCATTGGTGGCAAACGGAAAGCGGTTGGCCAATGATAGCTAATATGGTTGGAGTACACTTACAAGAAGTAAAACCAGGATCTTCAAGTTTTCCAGTTTGTGGTTATGATATTCAAATTTTAAATGAAGAAGGAGAAGAAGTAGCCTCTAGTGTAGAAGGTTATGTGGCAGTAAAATTACCATTACCACCAGGAACATTAACCAATCTTTGGGGAAATCCTGAGCGTTTTAAAGCTGGTTATTTAGACCGTTTTCCAGGGTATTATTTTTCAGGAGATGGTGGTTATAAAGACGAGGATGGTTATGTATTTATAACAGGAAGAGTAGACGATGTTATAAACGTTGCAGGACATAGATTATCTACCGCAGAAATGGAAGAAATTGTAGCCTCACATAAAGCAGTTGCAGAGTGTGCTGTTTTTGGTGTGCATTGCGAACTAAAAGGACAAAAGCCATTAGGTTTAGTCGTTTTAAAATCTGGGGAAACTTCCGCAGAAATCCAAATTAAAAAAGAAATAGTACAAGATGTACGTCGAGAAATTGGTGCAGTAGCTTCCTTTAGAGATGTGCTAGTTGTTAATCGATTACCAAAAACACGAAGCGGAAAAATTCTTCGTAAATTGTTGCGAAATATAGCAGACGAACAACAGTATAATATACCATCAACCATTGATGATGTGCATATTATAAATGAAATAAAATCCGTGTATCAATCCCATCATATTGGGATTCATAAATAAGTTCTCGATACAATGCTCTTAAAATCGCATCACTCGAACTGACGAAATGGATAATTATAAAATAACTAATGTCACATCGAGTGATTCAAGAAGAATGAGTGAATTGTATCGAGATGCAATAAAATATAAACGAATTGTCAGGTCGAGCGCAATCGAGATCTAAATAATATTTAAACCAACACATTATGAGTAACTACCACATTAAACACCTAGAAGAATACTACCAAGTTTATAGAAAATCCGTTAGAAATCCTGAAAGTTTTTGGGAAGAAATAGCGGAAGAACATTTTTTATGGCGAAAAAAATGGGATAAAGTTTTAGAATGGGATTTCAAAAAACCAGAAGTAAAATGGTTTCAAGGCGCGCAACTTAACATTACCGAAAACTGTATAGACAGGCATTTAGCAACTCGTGGAGATAAAACTGCAATTTTATTTGAACCAAACGACCCAAACGAAGGCGCAGAACATATAACATACAATCAGTTACACCAACGTGTAAACCAGTTTGCAAATGTGTTAAAGGAAAATGGAATTAAAAAAGGAGATCGTGTGTGTATTTATGTACCAATGATTCCAGAATTAGCAATTTCTCTATTAGCATGTGCTAGAATAGGAGCAATCCATAATGTGGTATTTGCAGGTTTTTCAGCAAATGCGTTATCTACTAGAATTAACGATAGCGATTGTAAAATGGTAATTACTAGTGATGGCTCATATCGTGGAGCTAAAACCATCGATTTAAAAGGTATTGTAGACGAAGCTTTAGAAAGCTGTCCAGGAGTAAAAACGGTTTTAGTCGCAAAGCGAATTAATTCCGAAGTAAACATGAAAGAAGGTCGCGATAAATGGATACAACCTTTATTAGACGCAGCATCAAACAAATGTAAAGCAGAAGTAATGCAAGCCGAAGATCCACTATTTATTTTATACACTTCAGGATCTACAGGAAAACCAAAAGGTATGGTACATACAACTGCTGGTTATATGGTGTACACAGCATATACCTTTAAAAATGCATTTCAATATAGAGAAAACGATGTGTATTGGTGTACCGCAGATATTGGTTGGATTACAGGACACAGTTATATAGTTTATGGTCCATTAGCAAATGGAGCAACCACAGTTATGTTTGAAGGTGTACCAAGTTATCCAGATTTTGGACGTTTTTGGGACATTGTAGAAAAACATAAAGTGAGTCAGTTTTATACAGCACCAACAGCAATTAGAGCCTTAGCAAAGCAAGGTGTAGAATTAGTTGATAAATATGATTTAACTTCTCTTAAAGTTTTAGGCAGTGTTGGCGAACCAATAAATGAAGAAGCTTGGCATTGGTATAATGAGAATGTTGGTAAAAAGAAAAGCCCAATTATAGATTCTTGGTGGCAAACCGAAACTGGAGGAATCATGATAACACCAATTCCATATGTAACACCAACAAAACCAACGTATGCAACCTTACCTTTTATTGGAGTTCAACCTTGTTTAATGGACGAGAATGGCGAAGAATTAAAAGGCAATCAAGTAGAAGGAAGACTATGTATTAAATTCCCATGGCCAAGTATTGCACGAACCATTTGGGGAAATCACCAACGTTATAAAGAAACTTATTTTTCAACCTATGAAAACAAATATTTTACTGGAGATGGCGCACTACGAGACGAAGTAGGTTACTATAGAATAACAGGTAGAGTAGACGATGTTATTATAGTTTCTGGACACAATTTAGGAACTGCACCAATTGAAGATGCTATTAACGAGCATCCAGCAGTTGCAGAATCCGCAATAGTTGGCTTTCCGCATGACATAAAAGGAAGCGCATTATATGGTTATGTAACCTTAAAAGATGCGGGAGAAAGTAGAAATCACGACAACCTTCGTAAAGAAATAAATCAATTAATTTCAGATAGAATTGGACCAATTGCAAAACTAAATAAAATTCAATTTACAGATGGTTTACCAAAAACACGAAGCGGAAAAATTATGCGTCGTATCCTACGTAAAATAGCAGAAAAAGACACCAGTAATTTAGGAGATATTAGTACACTTTTAAACCCAGAAGTAGTTCAAGATATTATGGATAAAGCATTGTAATTCAAACATCACTTCGAGTGATTTTGAGGTGTGAAAAATTGTATAGAGAAGTAGGGCATTACACTTTTCCGCTAAAGCTACAAAGTGTCGGGCTTTCCGTTATATCTTTTGCAGAAAAAGCAAAAGGATGCCACTACAATCCCTAATGCAAAACCAAAAAACGCAACCCAAAAAAGGTTGCGTTTTTTGGTTACACTATTTAATAATGTAACATAAACCAATAGTAAACGTCTTATTTCTTGAATATTAGTTGCAGTTTACATTCGTTATTTGGTTAATACCAACAATGAATTGGGTGTTAGTCGCATTAAAATATAGATAAAGTATTTCTAACTAACTTTGTTATAACAGCATCAAAAACCATTCAAAATGAAAAAACTACTATTCATTGCATTAGCCTTACTATTTAGTTTTCAAGTTAAAGCACAAGATTCCAAAATCCCAAACGAAGTAAAAGAGTACATACAATCTAGAGTAGAAAACCAAATAAATGTTGGTATCGTAGTAGGTTATATAAACGGAGATACTGTAGATTATTACAGTTTTGGGAACACTGCGCAAGAAAACGGCACACCTGTAAATAAAGAATCTGTTTTCGAGATTGGTTCAATTTCAAAAACATTTACAGCAACACTTTTAGCATTAAAAGTTAATAGTGGAGAGATGAGTTTAGACGACCCTATTTCAAAATATTTGCCAGAAAATATTAAAACTCCAACACGTAATGGAAAGGAAATTACGTTAAAGCATTTGGCAACGCATACTTCTGGCTTACCCAAATTACCTGATAACTTATTGCAAACAGATCCTAAAAATCCTTATGTAGATTACACTTATGAACAATTATATAGTTTTATTTCTAGTCATGAATTAACCGTTGATATTGGATCTGTTACAGAGTATTCTAATGTTGGGATGGGACTACTTGGTCATATTTTAGAATTACAAAGCGAAAAAACATACGAAGAATTAGTAATCGAACATATTGCAAATCCGTTGGAAATGAATGACACTAGATTAGCGTTTACTCAAACCATGAAAAAACGCCTAGCAAAAGGACATGCTGGACTAAGCGAAACACCAAATTGGGATATAATTACACTTGGTGGAGCAGGAGGAATACGCTCTACAGTTAGCGATATGGTAAAATATATTAAAGCAAATATTAATGCAAACACTATAGACTCTAAATTACACAATGCAATGTCACTTGCGCACAAATCTGCATACAAAAATCCAGACCAAAAAGCAGAAATGGCATTGGCTTGGTTTATAGAAAATGGCAGGTTTTTAATGCATAATGGAGCAACAGGTGGTTATTGCGCAATGTCTGCAATAGATAAAGCATCAAAAAGAGGCGTTATTGTTTTAACTAATAGTAACGAAAACGTAGATGCTATTGCTATAAAATTAATGATACCTTCTTATCCTTTAAAACCTATTAAACCATCTATTGCTAAAGTATTAGCTAAAGAGATAAAAGTAAACGGTATCATTAAAGCCATTACTTTTTACAAAGAAGCTAAAACCAAACAAGCAAACGATTATAATTTTGAGGTTGAAGAATTAAATACTTTGGGTTATCAATTTTTTGCTGAAGATAAAAAGGACATTGCATTAGAAATTTTTAAATTAAATGTTGCTGAGTTTCCAGAAGCTTCAAATCCTTACGATTCTTTAGCAGAAGCTTATTTAGAAAATGGAGAACAAGAATTAGCAATACAAAATTATAAGAAATCTTTAGAGTTAAATCCAGCAAACGATAACGCTCGCGATGTTTTAAAAAGCCTAAAGGTTAATATAAAAGAAGTAACCGTATCTAAAGAAATGTTAGAAAGTTATACTGGTAAATATCAGTTAGCACCAACATTTGCTATTACAATTACAACAAAAGATGGGCGTTTGTTTTTACAAGCAACTGCACAACCTCAATTCGAAATTTTTCCTTCAGATTATAATACCTTTTTCTTAAAAGTTGTGGAAGCAAGAGTAGAGTTCAATACAAACTCTAAAGGCAAGGTGGATAGTATGACTTTGTTTCAAAACGGACAAGTATTACCAGGAAAACGAGTAGAATAGTTAAAATATATCGCGATATTTGTAATGGATAAGCGAATATGGTAAACATTAGAGAATACATAGAGAAAACAGTTGCTATTTCAGATGAAGATTGGCAACTTTTTTCTTCTAAATTAGAAAATAGAATCTTCAAAAAAAAGAGGACCATTGTTAGTGTTGGAGAGACCGAAAACTACATTTCATTTATAGACGAAGGTATTGCGCGCTTTTTAATTCCGAAGGAAGAAAAGGAAAAAGACATTACATTTGGGTTTTGTTTTAAAAACGAATTTGTAAGCGCTTACGATTCTTTTCTTACCAGAAAACCATCATTGTATAAACTAGAAGCCTTAACAGAGGTTTCAATGTGGAGTATTTCGTATGACGATTTGCAAGAAGTTTACGAGAAAAGTTTTGCTGGTAATGTTATTGGTCGTTTGTCTTCAGAGCGGTTATTTCTTATAAAATCTAAAAGAGAACAATCCCTATTAAACGAAACTGCAGAAGAGCGTTATCTTAACCTATTCACAGAGCGTCCAAAATTAATTAAAGAAATTCCTTTAAAATATATAGCCTCATATATTGGTGTTACAGCACAAGCATTAAGCCGTATTAGAAAACGTATTTCTTAACTTAGGTTCATTGTATAAAGTATTAGAACTATAGACCTTTGCGAAAAGCGAAGAACTATGATGATTTTAATATTAATAATAACACTTTGGTATACAGGATTGTTTTTCCAAACCTTCTTTTTACACCGTTATGCTGCACACCAAACTTATACTATGTCTCCAGTAATGGAGAAAATATGTTTTGTTTTAACTTGGGTAACTCAAGGATCTAATTATTTAAGTGCTTATGGTTATGGTGTAATGCATAGAATGCACCATGCTTATGCAGATACAGAAAAAGATCCACACTCACCAAAATACGATGCAACTGTATTTTCTATGATGTGGCGTACAAAAAACATTTACCAAGACATAAATAACAAAAGAATTGCAGTAGCAGATAAGTTTACTAAAAACGTTCCACAATGGGAAGGTTTCGATAAGTTTGCGAGTTCAAAATTTTCTAGATTAGCTTGGGCTGCAGTTTATACTGTGTTTTTTATTGTATTTGCAACAGCTTGGTGGCAATGGTTATTTTTACCTATCGCCTTTTTTATGGCACCAATTCACGGTGTAATAATTAACTGGTTTGCGCACATTTATGGTTATGTAAACTTTAAAGTTAACGACACTTCTAAAAACTTATTACCATTCGATTTTTTAATGATGGGAGAAAGCTATCACAATAACCATCACACACATTCTGGTCGTGCTAATTTTGGTGTAAAATGGCATGAGGTTGATTTTACGTATTTAATTATGGTAGTTTTAGATAAATTAAGATTGATTAAACTTAAAAAATCGACTGCAAAAGTATCTTAATAGTACACTATATTTTAAAATAAGAGTAATTGTATTTAATACCAATTACTATAGAATTAAGCCATTATTTGTAATGGCTTTTTTTATATTTGTTAGGCAATCAAAATATTATAATGAATAGCCAACCACTCTTATCTTACATTAATAAAATAGTAACATTAACAGAAGAAGAGGAAACTTATTTTACTTCAAAACTGGTCTATCGTAAATATTTAAAAGGGCAGTATATTTTACAACAAGGAGATGTAAGTAATAAGATATGTTTTATTGTTTCGGGTTGTGTTAAAATGTTTTATGTGGACGATTTAGGGCAGGAACACATTCTTATGTTTGGTGTCGAAAATTGGTGGACTTCAGATCTAGGTAGCTTTGTTTCGCAAGCACCATCAGATTTTAATGTGCAATGTATTGAAGACACAGAGTTAATTCAGGTTTCGCATAATAATATTGAAGACACGTATTCTAAAATCCCAAAATTAGAACGCTGTTTTCGTATAATAACCGAGAAAGCTTATGTTGCTTCACAAAAAAGAATCGTTAGAAATTTTAGTATGTCTGCAAAAGAAAGGTATTTAGTTTTCAATGAAAGTTATCCAGAAATAGAACAACGCATTCCACAATATATGGTAGCCTCTTACTTAGGTATTACTAAAGAGTTTTTAAGTAAAATTAAGAGCCAGATTGCTACAGAAAAATAAATGTTAAACTAGATTAACATTATTTAATAAACTAGGTCATCTTTTATGTCGTAGTGTTGTGAGATCTTTGCTACATAATATAAAAACATACAAAAATGAAAAAAGTTTTAACAGCAATTATAGCATTTGCAGCATTTACGTCAACTATTACGGCACAAACGAAAACTATTAACACAACAGATAGTAAAGTAGTTTGGAAAGGTTACAAAGTAACAGGTTCTCACGAAGGAACAATTAATTTACAATCTGGAGATTTAGCTTTTAAAGACGACGTATTAACAGGAGGAGCGTTTGTTATAGACATGACGACTATTAGTGCTACAGATTTAGAAGGTGAGTACAAAGGTAAATTAGATGGACATTTAAAATCTGATGACTTTTTTGGAGTAGAGAAATTTGCAACAGCAAAGTTAGTATTTACAAAAGTAGAAGCTTCAGGTAAAAACTCATACACAGTTACAGGAGATTTAACTATTAAAGGAAAAACAAATCCAGTAACAGTAAATGTATCTGTATATGGAAGTAAAGCAACAGCAACATTAAAAGTAGACAGAACAAAATTTGATGTAAGATATGGTTCTACTAGCTTTTTCGATGGTTTAAAAGACAAAGCAATTTACGACGAGTTTGATCTAGTTGTAGACTTACAGTTTTAAGCAAACCGTATTTATATAAAAATAATAGCAAATATTAAAAAACCAGAACAGTAATTGTTCTGGTTTTTTTCGTTTAATATATTATAGTTTTAACTCATTATTCAAACAAACTCACACAATACAATTTCACTTGTATTTCTGTTAAAACCGACGCATGGTTTATTAAAGCCTCAATCTGCTCGTCTTTTAAAGGCGTAAGATTAGTCTTTACATGTCGTGCAATTTCTAGTTGGGCTTTTGTATTAGCATTAGCAATTATCGCTTTATAATTAATACTCGCTTTTACTTTGTTTTTAATGGTTTCCCAATCTTTATTAGTAACATCATCTTCCGTAATATTATGATGTTTTAAAACCTGAGGTAAAATAATATCATCCTCAATACCATCTATAAACTTGCGTATCGAATCCTCAATATCCCAACCTAAAGACTGGTATGCAATTTCACGTTTATCGTTATTATGGTTTTGATACAGATAGTGTACCATTTGCAGATTTTTAATCCTATTCATAAACACATCGCTAGTTCTAATAAGCATTGTCAACGTGTTTCTGTACGTGTTTTTAAAAGGCATAGTATTTCCAGCATCGCTAATAATAACAATCTGGCTACCATAAGCACTTTTAGTTTGTGTAATTTTATGCGCACCTTGGTTATCGTAAACACCACCATCTACTAATCGCGGTTTTGCGCGCTTTGTATCTTCTGTATTACTAAAGAATTCTTTATCTATTTTAATAGGCGTAAACACAAAAGGCACAGCCGTTGAGGCAGCTACAGCACGAGCAATTGGAAAATTATCCGACTCAAATTTTATAGGTTCATCATCATCCGAAGGAAAATCGTAAACCGAATCTCCCATCGTATCATTACTAAACGTAAACAAACGTCCAGTCTCCAAATTTGTAGCATTTATAGCAAACCGAACATCTTTTCGTAAATCGTTTAAAGTCTTACCATTAAAGAAAAACGTATTGTACATCTTCTCGTTAAGCGTACTAATAGGAAACAAATTAAACTGAAAAAATAAGAACACTACAACCAAGGCAATTAACAAACCAAAACTTGACCAAGCATAGCCATTTGCCAATAAATAGAGTATTGTTAGCATCCAAAATAGAGTAGTAGCAAAAACCAATAAAAATTGCCAAGAAACTAACACACCTTTAATAACACTACGTTTTACACCTTGTCTTATTATGGCCTCGAAAGCTTCAAAATTATCTTTGTGTAAACCATAAGTTGCTCCAGTAATAGAACCTCCCGAATTGGTAGAAATCACATCTACTTTGTCAAGTATCTCTAATTCCTTTAGTTTTTTTAAAGTCCCTAAATGATAAATAGTAGCACGATAACCACCACCAGAAAGACTTAAACCTATTTTCTTTTTGTTCTTCATAAGAATGTTCTGCCTTAGCGGAAATATTCGTCATTCCCGCGAAAGTGGGAAACGCATCGAATAATTATTTGCATCTAATTTAATTAATAATAATTAGGGCATTACCTTTTGCTTAAAAAAAAAGCAAAACGTCAGGCTTTGCACTATATCTTTTTTAATAAAAATAAAAAAGGATGCCGTTTCAATCCTTAATGCAAAAAAGATCATTGCGAGCTTTACGAGGAACGAAGTAAACCTGAGGCAATCTGTTGTTTATTAGTTTTTGGTTTCGTGAGATTGCTTCGTGCCTCGCAATGACACATAATCAGAAAACTCTCTTTTAATAACCTCAAGTTTAGGATTAATAAATTGCGTGCAAAACGGTTTAGCAGGATTTTTTAAATAGTAATTTTGGAAAGCCTCTTCCGAAGCTTTAAACTCTGAAAACGGATACACTTGTGTAATAATCTTATTATTAAATTGTTCTTGAAAACCAGCAAGTAAACCCATAGCTTCTTGCTCTTGAGAATGAGAAAATGAATAAATAGCCGAGCGGTATTTTTTTCGCATAGAATGATTACTCGTACTTTTATGTGTTAATAAATGCACTTCTATTAATGTTTTTAAAGCGATAATTTCAGCTTGAAAATGTACAATAACAGCTTCCGAAAAACTACTATTTTCGGCTACCGAAGCCACAAAACCTTGTTCTGCTTTTTCTACACCTTTTAGAGATTGAAACACCGCTTCTGTACACCAATGGCAACCACCACCAAATGCGACTTTGGTTAATTCCATTGTAGATTTTTTCTTTCTGTCCAATAAAGTTCTGGAGCCGTTTTAAAAGTACTTAATAATTCGATTTCATTTTTAGAAAGAGAAAAAGAATTCGCTTTTAAATTTTCATTTAATTGCTCGGTATTACTAGCTCCACTTAAAACAATACTTTCAGGAATTGTTTGCTCACAATACTTTAAAGAAATAGCATCTACGCCAACTTTATATTTATCAGATAAAGTTTCTAAAACAGTATATAACGCTTTGTAATGAGGATATTTAATATTCTTAAAAATGCGACCATTTGCCACAGCTTCTTTAATAATAATCGATTTGTTTTGTCTTACTAACTCATTAGAAATGTCACTTAAACTTTGATCTAAAAAATTATAAGTCACTTGAAACACATCGAAAATCTGTTCACCATCAACCAATACATTTAAGGCTTCTTTTATAACTTCAACCTGGTTTGTTCCTGTTGTAGTTAGTCCTATTTTTAAATTGTGCTCTTTTTTTAAAAACGCCAGTTGTTGCAATACAGCTTCATTTTTTAAAACACCAGTTTGCAAAGTAGCAGAATGAATTTGATACACTTTTAAATAAGGAAAAAACAGTTTAGAGACTTTCCATTGTTCGTTTAGTTTCTCTAAACTGTGTTCTTTTATTTCGTGAACTTTTGCGTTAGCATTAAAATTAGCAACATAGGTGTATCCCCATTTAGTTGCGATTTCAATACTCGCATCGTTTTTGGTTTTCAACCATTCTAAAAGTAAATCTTCAGCCAAACCATAACCTGGAGCGGTGTCAAAATACCTAATGCCTAAATTGTAAGCATTCTCTAAAACAGAAAAACTATGTTTTCTAAAGGTTTCTATATCGGAGTTGTTAGCATGCTTTTGACGTATATTTATATATTGAGGTCTTCCAAGAGCTGCTGTTCCTAATCCTAATGTCATATTTTAATTTTTGAGATCAATTTTATTTAATAATCTAAAACTTACGAACTACAAGACAGCATTGAGCAACCTACTTTATGTCTAGCCCAATCTGGACGTTTTACAAACCATTTGTCATTTTCTGGTTGCTCATCGTATGGCTTTTTAAGAAGATTAAATAAATCATCTATTAGCTTGTAATCACCTTTATTCGCATCGTCTATTGCGAGTTGAGACATATAGTTTCTCAACACGTATTTAGGATTGACCTTGTCCATTGCAACCTTTCTATCTTCAAAAGAAAGTGTTTCATTTTGTAGACGCTTAGCATAAGTTTCAAACCAAGTATTCCATTGCTGTTCAACAGTACTGGTTACTTCATCTAAAACATAGAAAGCGCCTTTAATAACGTTTAATCCTTCTAAAGGTTTTAGAGCAGAGAAATTACTTAAATTTCTAAAAAATAGCGTCATATCAGTTTCAGTTAACTGTAAAACAGTCTCTAAAGCCGAAACAAGCTCAGCATCTTTGGGTTCTTCAGTATGTAAACCTAATTTACTTCGCATCATGCTTATATATTGAGAAGATGCCTTTTCGAAGTACCCATTTAAAATAGCTTCTAAGCCTTTGGCTTCACCAATTAAAGGATATATAGCGTTTGCTAATTGGTATAAATTCCAATGTCCAATGTCTAATTGCGATCCAAAACGATAGCGCTTATATTGGCTATCTGTAGTGTTTGGTGTCCAATCGAGATCGAAACCTTCTAACCAACCATAAGGTCCGTAATCTATAGTTTGACCAAGAATAGATAAGTTATCGGTATTCATAACACCATGTACAAAACCAACACGCTGCCAATGCACAATCATTTCTAAAGTACTATTTGATACAGCTTCAAAAAACCGTAAATAAGTGTCTTTATTTGGTTCGCCTAAATGCGAAAAATGATTATTTATGGTATAATCGACAAGTGTTTTTAAAGTCTCATTATCTTGTCTAGCCGCTAACAATTGGAAATTACCAAAACGTAAAAAACTAGGAGCAACACGGCAAACAATAGCACCTTTTTCGTAAGCTGCATTGCCATTATAAAGCATGTCTCTTAAAACTTGATCGCCAGATATAGCTAAAGATAACGCTCTTGTTGTTGGCACTCCTATGTGATACATAGCTTCGCTACATAAATATTCGCGCACAGAAGAACGTAACACGGCCAAACCATCTGCAGTACGAGAATAAGGTGTTTCTCCTGCACCTTTTAATTGTATTGCCCAATGTTTAGTATTGTGTTCAATTTCGGTTAAATTTATTGCACGACCATCTCCTAATTGTCCAGCCCAATTTCCAAATTGGTGTCCACCATAACACATAGCATAAGGCTTGGTATTTGGTAAAACACTATTACCAGTAAACACGTTTAGAAAGTCTTCACTTTTTGCATCTGCTTCAGTAAGTCCTAAATTTTTAAGCATTTCCGGAGAGACGTGGAGTAGTTCTGGTTTTTCGGTTTGCTTTGGCGTAACATAAGAGAAACAAGCCTTTTCAACCTGTCTTCTTGTGTTTTCAAGAATAGGATCTGCTGGTAATTCTTTATTAAATCTATCTTTTATATTTAGTTGCATTATTTTACTTTCTTTTTATACCAAACAAATTTAATTTATTATTTAAGTTTATTGGATATCATTATTCAATTATAGTTAATTTACTTGGTATGAGTTTATTTAACCATTTTTCTAAATCTTCTTTATATGGATTTCTTAACTTCTTTTTCCCTATTGTTATTGTTGGAAAATTAAGTTTTCTATTGTCATAAAGACCACGCAGTTCTTCTGCATGATCTTCATTTTTTTCTACATCTAAAAATTGATATGGCAACTCAGTTTTATCTAACAAAATTTTATAATAATTTGTTTTATGACAACCAGAAGCACCATATAATTTTATTACTGGAATGTTATTCATTTTTATAGTGTTTTTAAAAACTGAATAGCTGCATCTGGATTTAAATGAAAATCACTAAATACAACATTATCATGTTTATCAACTATAATAAACCATGGTATTCCTCCAGTTTTATAGTTTGTCATAATATTAGAACGTGATTTCCCATCGTTTCCAGCATCATGACCAAATGGTATTTTTAAATCGTATTTTTTCTGAGTTTCTACCATTTTTTCATAGGTATTGCTTTCATGACCTTCAAAAACTGTTTGTATTGCTAAAAACTGAATATTTTTTTTATCCTGCATAGCATCTACCATTTTCTTTAAATCTGGCAGTCCTTTGCTATGGCAACCTGGACACCAACTCTGGAAACAATATAGTATTTTAAATTGTCCTTTAAAATCGGATAGTTTTATTTGTTCTGTTTTATTTCCGTTGGCATCAATCCAATGTTGTACATTAAATTCTTGTGCGCGTTGTATAGATTCTTGTTTTGTTGTGTTCGACATGTTTTTTAATTTATGTCATTACAAGGCACGAAGCAATTTCATGATGATAGAGTTAGCAATTAACAGATTGCTTCGTGCCTCGCAATGACGGATTTATTTTTTTAAATGGTTCTCGATACAATTTCGATATCTCGAAATCACTGGAACTGACGTAATTTGATTATTTAAGCTTATCAGCATGAAGTTTTCTAAGCTTTGCTAATTTTGGAATGATTACAAAACCACAATAAACTCGTTCTTGGTTACTTCTGTAGAAATTTTGATGTTCTTTTTCAGCTTCATAAAAAATAGCTAAAGCACTAATTTCTGTTACTACTGGATTTTCGTAATAGCTAGTAATCTCCTTAGTTACACTATTTGCAATTTCTTTTTGTTTCTCGTTATGATAATAAATAACCGATCGGTATTGTGTACCTCTATCTGCACCTTGTTGATTTAAGGTTGTAGGATCGTGTGTGGTCATAAATATTACGAGAATGTCTTCATAAGAAATCACATTTGCATTAAAAGTAATTTGTATTACTTCTGCAAAACCACTTAATCCAGAACATATTTCGAGATAGGTTGGTTGTCTAGTTTTATTACCACTAGAATAACCAGAGACTACTTTCTCAACGCCTTTTACTTCTTGAAATACAGCTTCTGTACACCAAAAACAACCACCACCAAAAGTGGCCAATTGTAAGTTGTTAGCTTTCATTTTTTGTCCCTTTCTCTAATTGCATAGATTCAGAATTAATACAATAGCGTAAACCACTAGGTTCTGGACCATCAGGAAAAACATGTCCTAAATGTGCCTCGCAATTATTACACATAACTTCTACGCGAACCATACCAAATGCAGTATTTTTTAAATACTTAATGGCATTACTTTTAATAGGTTGTGTAAAACTTGGCCAACCAGTTCCAGAGCTAAATTTTATGGTAGAATCGAATAATGCAGTGTTGCAACACACACAATTATATTGTCCTTCTTCATAAATACTACAGAGTGCTCCACTATGTGCAACTTCTGTTCCTTTTTGTCTGGTAATTCTAAATTGTTCTGGAGTAAGTAGTGTTCTCCATTGGCTTTCCGTTTTTTCGACAGATCTGTCAGGCTTTGGATTGTCCTTTATAGTAAAATTAATTACATTTTTCCAAGTAAGCATACTGTAGTTCCTTTCTTTGTTAAATTAGTATATGCTTTTATACTTGGTCGTAATATTTAGGGATTCATTACAAAAGGAGATATGTGTTGTAAATGCTGGGTTTTAAATTAAAAAAAAACTGTTAAATCAAGTTTAGATTTAAAATCTTAACCTTCATTAACAGTTTGTGGTGGCTTGAGTTTTTCATCGCGTCACATTGTAAATGTAATCAATAAAAAACATTGGTGCTTATACTAATTTAAAATCTAATAAAAGTTCACCTTCTATAGACGCTTGGTGATGATTTCCTTTTTCGGTTAGACCAACACCTTTAGCAGGAGCACCAGTAAAAATAAGGTCTCCAGGCTCTAAAGTCATAAACTTAGAAACGTAAGTAATGATTTTGGCAAAAGAGTAAATCATGAAATCTGTATGTTCTACTTGTTTTTGTTCGTTGTTAATTTTCAAATCAAAATTAATAGCATTTAAATCTGTAAAACCACTAGCAGGTTTAAAGTTAGAAGCAGGAGAAGCACCATCAAAACCTTTAGCCAAAGCCCAAGGTCCTTTATTTGCTCTACTTGCTGCTAATACATCTTTAGCTGTAAAATCGATACCAACAGTAATTTTAGAAATATAACTATTAGCATCTTCTAAAGCGACGTCTTTACCTTGCGTTCCAATTTTAGCAACGAGTTCAACCTCGTAAGCTAATTCGTTAGTAATTGATGGAAAAGAAATATCTGCATTATTAGTAACTAGAGCGCTTTCAGCTTTTAAAAAAATTAACTGAGCACCAGTTTTTATAGTACTAACTTAGGCTTTATCATTAACGTAGTTTTTACCAACACCTATTATTTTCATGTGAGTTATTTTTGTTTAAAAAGTAAAAACAGCAATTTTATGTCCTGTTTATTTATAGAAGTTAATTTAATAGATAGCATCGGTTAAAAAATGCTAAATTCTCAAAAAAAGGATATGTTTTTCTATTAAAACTAGTAATAACTAATACTTATAATCTTCGCAAATATGAGTGGTTATAATATATTTTGTAATTTTTTTTAATGTTTTTCCAGTTTCAGGATGTAAACCTAAAGCTGTAAAATACTCTAACGTTCTTTTAGTGTTTTTTCCATACCATACATTTTCGCTACCATTTTCTTTAAAATATGCTGTTTTACAATTTGGACTTTCAATTTGTTTAAAACTTAGAATGCGTTCTTTTTTATAGACTTTTAATTGATTTAGATTATACTTTTCTACATTAAAACCGACTTCTATATATTGATTTTCCTGCCAGATCATCCATCGTGTTCTGTTTATATGTACTAAAAACAGCGTCGATAATATTAATAAAATGGTAATTAAATACACTTTGTTTTTTATAGTAAAGTTGCTGTCTTTTTGCGATACTAAGTTTTTATCTATTTTATCGTTCTTATTCTTTGCTTCATTTTCATTAAGAGTGTTTTCTTCTAAGTTAAATTTTTTTAATGGAATGCTATTTAAATCAGTATTAATAAAACCATTTTCATTTTCTGCATTTTTTTCAAAGGCATTAATTCTATAGTTTCTGTAAGGTCTAGGTTTAAAGTTAATAAGTATAGCAATTAACTCTATAGCATAATACTGTTTTATAGATTCTGTTTCTCCTTTTAAAAATTTGCAAATAGGTCTAAAGCCATCAATATCATAGTTTTTTATTTCATGTCTTAAATCGTCGCTTTCTTTTAATCCAAAAAAGTAGCGCATAGATTTTTCATCTTCTATAGATAGTTTTTCATCTACAAGATTTAAGCAAACATTTCTAATGTTAGCACGTGTTAATTTGTAAAGGTTAGCTCTTAGTACGTTTTGTTTTTCATCATTAATGTATTTCTTTTTTACATCAATTTCATAGGTTTTATTCGTTTTCATCATCGGTCTTTTTCGGTTTTTCAAGGAATCTTATGGCTTTTTCGGAATGTTCGGTTTTCCATTCTAAAAAGGCTTTTCTCTCAATCTACCTTTGTTTAAGGAGTCCATTTTAATTATGCATTGCTAACATAATTATTGTATGAAATAGATTCTTACGGAAATCCTCATTGTGGTAAAAAATAGCCCAATTGGAAAGTAGCTAAATACTACTGCATAAGGATTTTTCTTTTCGAAAAAAAAGCAAAGGAATAAGGCACTTTTTTTATGTGTTGCTGTGTAAACACAAGTAATCTGAGAAAATCTCGGACAGGCAATTCTTTGTTCAAATTTTAAAAACAGAAACTTATGAGAATTATTTTATTTTTATTTACGGCTCTTTTTATGAGCGCAAATTTTACATCTTGTACACCAACAAGTTTAATAGATAGCACTTTAACAGAGCAAGGAACAATAGGAGATGATGATGGAGAAATTTTACCTGAAGAAGCACAAGACGATGATGATTAATTTTTAGAAGTATATCTAAAAATAGTTTATAAATTAGAGGAATGAAATTAAAAAAGACATTCCTCTTTTTTTTGTTAGCGCTATTAAATCTTACACTAGTGTATTGCCAACAAAAGCAAGACAGTTTACCATATTATTATGCTTTAAGTAAGGATAGTAAGCATACAATTGAAGAAAAATTAGGGTATGTTGGTAAAGTTATACGTTTAGCGAAATCTAAAAACAATTACGACTATGAATTAAAAGGCTATAACCGAAAAAGTTATCTTTTAGGTAATTTAAAGCACTATGATAGTGCAATAGTAAATGCAAATTTACTTTTAGCAAAGAGTATTAAGTTAAGTAATTCTAAATATATATTAAAAGCTAATAGAAAATTAGGAGACTATCACAGGCTTAATGACAGTTTATTGTTAGCCTTTAAATATTACAAAGCTCATAAGAATTTTAGCTTGGTTAAAGGCGATACGTTAAGTGTAATTACAAATTTAAGATGGATTGCTAGTATTGAGAAAAAATTTGATGTGCCTTACGAAAGTCAAAGTTCTGCAGTTGAAGCTTTAAGTTTAATAGACAATATTAAGAATAAGAATGCTAAAATTATTGAAGCAGAAATTGGCCTATATAATCATTTAGGTCTTATTTATGGAGAGTTAGATAATTACGAGAAAGGACTCGAAAGTTATAATAAAGTAATAGAGATTACTACTAATCTTGAGCATAAAAGTATTGCGAGAAACAACAAAGGAAATATTTATAAAGCACAAGAGAAATACGAACTTGCATTAAAAGAATTCGATTATGCATATCAAAGCAGTTTAAATACAAAAGACGAGAAACAAAAATCGAGATATTTAAGTAACCTAGGATTAGTAAAATCTAAATTAAATTTACCAGATGCATTACTTAATATTAAAGACGCTTTAGCACTTAGAGTGCAAGAAGATTATAAACTGGGTATGTATTCAAGTTATATGCATTTATCAGAATATTATAGCGATAGAAAAGATACTAAAGAAGCTTTGTCTTATACTAACAAAGCCTACAATCTGTCTTTACAATTAAACTCGGAAAGCGATCAAGTTGAGGCCTTGGGTATTTTAATAGATTTGGGAGACAATAGTAAAGTTAAAGAATATAAAAGTTTGGTAAGTACAGTGTTTAAGCTTAAACAATTAAACAGTAATAAATTTGCATCAACAAAATATAACTATTATAAAAATGAAAGAGCATTAAAAGAAGCAGCATTAGAAAGTAAAAACCAAAAGAGTTTTAAGTTAATATACCTCTTGCTTTCAATTATAATACTATCTGTTTCCGTTTTTTTATACTTCATCTTAAAAGCCAAACACAGAAAACAAAAACGTCAAGAAATTTACAATACCGAAACACGTATTTCTAAAACAGTACACGATGAAGTCGCTAACGATATTTATCATGTTATGACAAAGCTACAAAGTGGTAATGATTTAAATGAAGAAGTACTCGACGATATGGAAAGCATTTACAATAGAACACGAGACATTTCTAACCAAAATAGTGCTATTGTACTTAACGATACTTTCGATACTATTCTTTCAGACTTATTACTAAATTACAAAAGCGAAACTGTAAGTATTATTACAAAAGACCTCTCTAAAATTACTTGGGATGCTATTTCTAACACTAAGAAAAAAATAATTTACAGAGTACTTCAAGAATTAATGGTAAATATGAAAAAACATAGCGAAGCCACAATAGTAGTACTAAAGTTTCGTAAACAAGGTCGAAAAATCTCTATAGATTATAAAGATAATGGCAAAGGTTTACCAATAAAAAAAGGAAATGGACTTGCCAATGTGGAAAGCCGCATTAAATCTATAAATGGAACATTTACTTTTGAATCTGAAAATAATAAAGGCTTTAAAGCCACGATAAGAATTTAAGGTATGTTTAAAAAAGTTTTAATTGCAGACGATCTAGGAAGTATTAATCAAGGTGTAACCACAGTATTAAATGCTTTAGGTATTAATAATATAGAGCAAGTGCAGTATTGTGATGATGCAGTACTAAAAATTAAACGTGCAGTTTTAGACAATGTACCTTTCGATTTGGTAATAACAGATCTCTCCTTTGTAATAGACCATAGAGCGCAAAAACTAACCTCTGGAGATGCATTAGCAAAATTTATTAATAACAATTATCCAGAACTTAAAGTTATTGTTTACTCTGTAGAAGATAGGTTGCAACGCGTACGCACTTTAATTAAAACAGACCAAGTTAATGCCTATGTATGTAAAGGCAGACGTGGTTTAATAGAAATAGAAAAAGCCATAACTGCAGTATACCTAAACCAATTGTTTGTGTCGCCTCAAGTAGCACAAGCACTAAGTAAAAAATCTAATCTAGATATAGACGATTACGATATTACATTGGCAAAACAACTCTCTCATGGTAAAGACCAAAAAGGCATAAGTGCCTATTTAGTAGCCAATAATATTACACCAAGTAGTGTAAGCTCTATAGAGAAACACTTAACCAAATTACGCATTCATTTTAAAGCAGATAATGCAACGCATTTAGTTTCTATAATGAAGGACTTAGGTTTAATATAAAAACGCTCATTTCTATTTAATAATAAAAGGCAATAGATTCTGCATAGAGGTTTCCGTTTAAGTTGTTATTGCTATAAAACGAGAACCTAAAATATTTCTATGGCTTTATACCAATAGTAATAGGTTTAAAAAAATCTTTTTTAATATTTATTTCACCTGATTGAGGATATCCGTAAAAAAAGAATTTTAAATGTATTTAAGTTCGCATTCTAAAGTTGTTGTGTTTTGATTAATCGCACAATATAAGCTAGTAGTCAGTTTTTTTTAAGTTGATTTCAAGGCCTTGCATTAACCAGTAAGGCTTTGTTATTTTTTATAATTAAAAGTTTAGCGATTGTGTTGTAAAAAAAAATAGTAGTCTATTGAGGATTTCCGTAAACATATAATATTTAATGAGTTTATGTTCGCAACTTAAAGTCGGAACTAGCCAAAAACAGACTCAAAACAGAAGTAGGTTTTAAAATTTAAATATTTATTTATGAAAAAAATTTCTTTTCTATTTGTTGTAATGTCTTTGTTTTTAACAAGTTGTGCAACTCATTATGGATTACCAAAAAACTACAACCAAAATACTACAGAAGTAGTACTAACTAAAAAGAATTTTAAAGTTGTAAAATTGGTAAAAGGCGAAGCACAAGCCACTTACATTTTTGGTATTGGAGGATTGGCCAAAAACGGATTAATAGCAGAAGCTAAAGCAAAAATGTTGAAATCTGCAGGTATGGAAGGTGCTGCTAGAACAGTAGTAAACGAAATAGTAGAGGTTAAAACATCAGGGTTTTTATTTGTAAATAAATACAAAGTTATAGTCTCTGGGCAAATAGTTGAGTTTACAGAGTAAGGTATTGCTGTAAATTAGTTTTGTTACCCAACATAAAAGCCTTGCTTAACCAGTGAGGCTTTTTTAACCTTAAAAATTAATTACTATTAAAATTTAAATATTTAAACATGAAGAAACTAATTTTAATACTTTTCGTTCTAGCTTATTTAATGCCTAAACAAGCAACAGCCCAAAACGAAGGAGCTGCAGCTGCAATTGGTGGACTTTTAGCCATTGGAGCAGGAATAGCAGCTGTAGAACAAATGAAAGAACAAGCAGAACTCACAGCAACACAATGGGTTTTAGCCAACCAGCCAGCACTTACTAGTTTCTCTTTAAAAACATTAGATTTTGATGGTAAAAAGGTGAAAGACATGTCGTCTACTTCTGTAATTTCATTTAAACTACAGGAGTTTACAGCTGGAGATAAACCAAAATTAGATGGCAAAAAACAAGTGTTATTTGGTTTTACAAGTCGTGGCTGGATTAGCGAATATGGTATAGATTTCGAAAAAGTAAGATGGTATTTAATAGACGATACAGAATGGATAAATATGATGGTAGCTTACGTAAAAGTAGCTTCAGGTGAAACAAATAAAAGTTCTATTGTATCTACATTAAAAGAAGGCAAAGTGGTAAACAAAGGTGTTAAGGTAAAGAGTAAATTAATCATTCCGTTTTTTAAATTAGAAGGCGATATGTACGTAGTAACAGATTACTCGGCAGATATGAAACTATTGTACAACGAACGTTCTTTAGGTATATTCTTAAAAGAAACTAAAGACCTTGTGCAAATTGGTAGAGGAGACATTATAAAAATTCACGACTTCTTTTTCGATGAAGATTAAAAGACACTAACAACTGCATTAATAAACCTTAAAGGTTATTTTTAAAGACTTTAATTTTGAAGTCTTTATTAATTAAAAAAAAGAAATAAGATGAATAAATTTTTACTTAGCTTACTATTTGTACTTAGCATGTTTAAAATAAATGCACAATCTTGTCAAGAAATGATAGATTTTGTAACATTAGATAATTATGGTACAACATACACTAATTATGATAGTAAAGCCATTTCTAAAGTAACGTTTTATAATAAACAGATAGAGTACCAAACGTATTATTTTGCAATAGTTTGTTTTAAAAAGGAGTATTCATATTCATGTAATAAATACATCTATCAAGTAAGTTCAAGTACAAAACTTAATTATTCTTTAAACTACTTAGACAGTGCAGGAAAAGCATTTTGGAAATATATTAAACCTTATAACGAAAACTTAAATTGCGCGCCTGATTAGTGTTCCTTAAAATGAAGTAAACTAACGGTATTAAATAAATAGTTAAACACGTGTTTTTTATTATGTAATACAACTCTTGTTTTTAAAAAGGTCTTATATTTAACTTTTCCTAATTAATTAACCCAAAACAAATACTAACACTTGCTTTTGGTACAAGTACAATACATAAACTAACCCTATTAATGTCCGAAGAACAAAAACAACAAATACTAAAATAAACGCTGTGGAATATTACCAACGCCCTTCGTGGTAATATGGATGCAGACGATTTTAGAGATTATATACTAGGCTTTATTTTTTACAAATATTTAAGTCGAAAAATGGAACTCTACGCCAACGTAATTTTAAAACCAGACGGTTTAGATTACGATACTGTAGAAGCACATCCAGAAGCCGAAGCATTACTAGAAGCCATTAAATTTGAAGCTTTAGACAAACTAGGTTATTTCCTTAAACCAAGCGAGCTGTTTAGCGAGTTGGCAAAACGTGGTAATTCGGGTAACAAAAACAACTTTATTTTGGGCGATTTAGCAAACGTGCTAACCAACATAGAGCAAAGTACCATGGGAAGCGAAAGCGAAGACGATTTTGGTAACTTATTTGAAGACTTAGATTTAACAAGTAGTAAACTAGGTAAAACCGAAGACACCAAAAACGAACTCATAGTAAAAGTATTAACCCATTTAGAAGGTATCGATTTCGATTTAGAAAACACAGATAGTGATATTTTAGGAGATGCTTACGAGTATTTAATTGGGCAATTTGCAAGTGGCGCAGGAAAAAAAGCAGACGAATTTTACACACCACAACAAGTCTCTAAAATACTAGCGCAATTAGTAACTACAGGTAAAACCAAATTAAAAAGCGTGTACGATCCAACTTGCGGTTCGGGTTCGTTATTATTACGTGTTGCCAAAGAAGTAGGAGATGTAGGCGAGTTTTATGGGCAAGAAAGCAACCCAACCACGTATAACTTGTGCAGAATGAATATGATTATGCACGACATACACTACAAACGTTTCGATATTTATAACGAAGACACCTTAGTAAACCCAAGCCCTAACCATATAGACAAACGTTTTGAAGCCATAGTTGCCAATCCGCCATTTTCGGCAAACTGGAGCGCAAGCCCATTGTTTATGAGCGACGATCGATTTTCGGCATACGGTAAACTAGCACCAAAATCGAAAGCCGATTTTGCATTTGTGCAACACATGGTTCACCAATTAGACGCTAATGGTACAATGGCTTGTGTATTACCACATGGTGTGTTGTTTAGAGGTGCAGCCGAAGGACACATACGTAAGTTTTTAATAGAAGATAAAAACTACCTAGACGCAGTAATAGGTTTGCCAGCAAATATATTTTATGGTACAAGCATACCAACTTGTATTTTGGTGCTTAAAAAGAAGCGCGAGCAACCAGAAAACATTTTATTTATAGACGCAAGCCAACATTTTGAAAAAGTAAAAAACCAAAATGTATTAAGAGAAAATAATGCGTTTAACGATATTGAAAACATTGTTAACACCTACAGAAACCGTGAAACAAAAGACAAATACAGTTATAATGCCACTTTAGCCGAAGTTAAAGAAAACGACTACAACCTAAACACACCACGTTACGTAGATGCTTTTGAAGAAGAAGAACCCATAGACTTAACAACAGTAGCAAAATACTTAAAAGCATTAGATAAAGACATTACAAAAACAGATGCAACCATTGCAGACTTTTGCAAACAGTTAAACATTGATACTCCTTTTTAATGGCAACACAAAAAGAAACGTCATTGCGAGGCACGAAGCAATCTCATGACGTGTAGAACTAATAGTAAACAGATTGCCATGTCCTAGTACTCGCAATGGCGTAGTGGTTAGCAGATTGCTTCGTCCTTATGTCTTCGCAATGACGGTTGCTATATACAGATTGCTTCGCTGCGCTCGCAATGACATTAATTTTTACTATATTTATATCTTAATTAAAAAGATAACACTCAAAATATAATATCATGGCAAAATCGCAGGATTCAAAAAAGAACGTAAAAAAGGAAGCAGCATTATCTCCAAAAGAAAAAAAGGCTGCAAAGCTGGCTAAAAAAACAGCTCGTAAATAATAAGAAAGTTATTACGAGGCACAAAGTAAACTCATGAAGCATAGAACTAACATTAAACAGATTACTTAGTGCCTCGCAATGATAGTAATTAAAAAAACCACTCAATTTTGAGTGGTTTTTTACATTAAAGCTATTATCTTTAGTAACAACAAATTAAAACAAGTAAAAGTGATAGATATAAAATTAGCAGTACTTATTGATGGAGATAATATACCATCTGCCAATGTAAAAGAAATGATGGAGGAGATTGCTAAATACGGTAACCCAACGATTAAACGTATTTATGGTGATTGGACGAAACCAAACCTAAACAAATGGAAAAGTCTGTTGCTAGAAAATGCGATTACACCAATACAGCAATACGGTTACACAACTGGTAAAAATGCTACAGATTCTGCAATGATTATTGATGCTATGGATATTTTATATTCTGAAAAAGTTGATGGTTTTTGTTTAGTATCTAGTGACAGCGATTTTACACGTCTAGCAACACGTTTACGCGAAGCAGGAATGAAAGTCTATGGCATAGGAGAGAAGAAAACACCTAATCCGTTTATTGTGGCTTGCGACAAGTTTATATACATTGAAATTTTAAAACACCAAACGTCTGAAAACGAATTAGAACCTGTAGATAAAACAACAGCGTCTAAAAACGACTACGATAAAATAACACTTAAAGAAGTTAGATTTATAGAATCTACAATAGATGATGTTGCAGATGATGATGGTTGGGCATTTTTAGGAGATGTTGGAAGTTTACTACAAAAGAAACAGCCTAATTTTGATTCTAGGAATTATGGTTTTAAAAAGCTAACACCTTTAATAAAATCTATTACAACTTTAGAATTAGAACGAAGAGAGGATTCTAGAGGACATAAGAAACTTATTTATGTTAAGATTAAGGAGGTAAAGAATAAAGGTAAGAAGAAGTAACTGTCATTATGAAATCGGGTTTTATTTACATACTTACTAATAAAAACAAGACAACTTTGTATGTAGGTGTTACTTCAAATTTAATCCAGCGTATTAATTAGCATAAAGAAAAACGAGACAAAAAATCGTTTACTGCACGTTATAATTTAGAGGTGTTGGTGTATTATGAAGCATTTCAGGAAATCGGTGCTGCAATAGCAAGAGAAAAGCAAGAGAAAAGCAATTAAAAGCAGGAAGTCGTGCTAATAAAATAGCATTAATAGAACGCGATAATCCTAATTGGGTGGATTTGTTAGAGACGTTGTTGTGAAGTGATGTGTACTGTCATTGTAAGACATGAAGCAACTCTTTAACGTCATTGCGAGGCACGAAGCAATCTCATGATCGTAGTACTAATTACAACAGGTTGCTTTGTCCTGCGTCCTCGTAATGACATTGTTATTGGCAGATTACCACGCTTCCCTCGCAATGACATTAGTAATCCCTTAACCTCAAATCTCGATTTTTCTTCTTCTTAAGTAAAGCAGATAACTTTAAAAACAACACAGCAGTTAAATATGCATCTCCAGAAGCAGTATGTCTATCGTGCATTGTAATATTAAAAGTATTGCATAGTTGGTCTAAACTATAGTGTTTATCCTCTTTTACGTATTTTGTGTTTTTATAAAGCTGTCCTGTATCTACTAATTTGTTTTTAAGTTTTGGTAAGTCCATGCGTTTTAAGGCTTGGTTTATCATAGCAACGTCAAACGCAATATGATGTGCAACCAAAACAGCACCTTCAATATGTTTTAAAAAGAGTTTAATGGCTTTTGTCTCTTCAATCTTAGTAATATTGCCAGCTTTTAAAAGACCATGTATTTCTACTGTTTCTGCATTAAAATGATCTTGTTGTAGGTAACACTCTAAACTATCTGCTACGTTTATATTAAAGTCTTGTACTGTTACTGTACCAATAGATAGAATATAATCTTGGTTTGGATTGAGTCCTGTAGTTTCGGTATCGAACACAACAAAGCGTGTCGCTTCTAAAGATTTCCTTTGATGTTTAAAACTTTCCGCGTAAGCGTTATAAAAATTAGGATATGTTTTATGTTTAAACCAGTTCATCTATAGTAATTGTGAGAGTTTAAAACGTGTTTTTAATAGTTCTTGAATATCTTTTATAGGTTTAAAACAGCCTTTAAGTTTTAGCCTATCGGCTTTACTTAAACTATTAACGTCTATAAAGCGTCCTGAATCGTCATGCTTTAAACCTTGTTGTGTTCTAAAACGTAGTAAAATTCTAAACGCTGAAATACAAGATGCATATAAGTCTTTGTTTTGTGGTTCTAGAGTTTCCATTTTTTGATAACGAGCAATAGTACTATTTATGTCTTTTATTTTATGAGACAAGACGAGTATGCGTGCTGCATCTACAAGTGGCATAATAGCACGTGCTTTAATATCAAATTGGTCTTTATGTTCACCAGAATCTTCGACTAGGAAACTCCTAAAAAAGCTTAAAGGAGCTGGGTTTTTTAAAGCGTTACGACTCATGAAATTTAAGAAAATTTCATAACTTTCTATCGCTTCGAAAATGCTACTAGACATTTCATCTACCAATTGATGATTACCATAAACCATATCGTAATCGAAAAAGATATTACAGAGCATTATTTTGTCGGCATCTGGATGTGTAACCCAGTTTTTAAATTGTGCTTTCCATTCTGAAACCGTTAAACACCATTTAGGGTTGCTAGCCATCATATTAGCAGGACACAATTCGAAACCAACCGTATTTAGTTTGTTATTAATGGCTTTTGCTAGTGTTAGAAAATAAGCATTGGCGATTTCCTTTTGGTTCTCAGCAACATCTTCAAACACTAATGCATTGTCTTGATCTGTGAGTAGTAATTGTTCTTTTCTGCCTTGACTACCAATTGCTAGCCAAGCAAATGGAACAGGAGGTTCTTGATTGGTTTCGGTAATGCTTAAGGTAATAATACGTTTGGTAATGGCTTCGTTGATAGCCGAAATAATATTAGCAATAAACGAAATTGGTATGTGTTGCTCGATATAATTATTAAGGAGTTCTTGTGCTTTCTCGCGAATGTATTTTAGTTGTTCTGTTGAGGTAGCACGTTTAATTTCTTTTATTAATACTGAAGGATTATTACCATGGATAACAATAATATCATGTTCAGATAGAATACCAATTAATTCAGAATTTGGCGTGCCATCTTTTGTAATACACAAATGTGAAATGTCGTTTTTTAACATGGCTATTTGTGCTTCGGCAACTGTAATGGTTGGCGGAAATGTAATAACAGGAGTCGACATAATCGCTTCTACTTTATGAGTAATAGCATGTAAACCTGTTGCTATTTTATTACGTAAATCTTTGTCTGTAATAATACCAATGGGTTGCTTGTTCTGGGTGATAACTATGGAGCCTACTTTATTATGGCTCATGACTAAACAAGCTTCTTTTATAATAGTATGTGCTTGACATACAATTGGATTTTTAGAGAACTTAGCCGATTGTATTTCCGAAAAACTAGAGGTATTGGGTTGTAAAAAATCTTCATTAGCAAAAAGGGTTCCTTTGTCTTCTTTGGAATATGGATTACGTGTATTGGTTGCAAAACTTGCAATTAAAAACTGATTGGCTTTTGGGTTTGTAATAATAATATCTTCTAATACTTTAGAAGACATGCTGTACACAATACTTTCCTCAATTGCTTTGGCATCTAATAAGTAGTGGTCTTTACGTATTAAGGCTCTTAAACCGAAGATATCACCTTCGTCGCACTCGTCTACCAAGTTATTATCTCTATAGACACCAATACCACCATCTTTTACAACGTAAAAGGAATCATGTAAACCTTCATTTTGCTTAAAAACATAACTATCTTTTTCTAGATACAGTACTTTAACCTGAGACGCAATAGTAAATAATTGGTCATAAGTTAAAGCATCAAAAGGAGGGAATCCTTTTAGGAAATCTAAAATACGTTCGGCAATCGTGTTTTTCATCTTACTAAGTTATAGAAAAACAATTAGTTATATGATGAGATTTATCAGGTATTTGCTAAATTACTATAGTTATAAGTCATTATTTATTTGATTAACTTAGTAAGCTAATAAATGTCTATTATGAAAACTAAAATAATATTCTTCAGTTTAATTATATTAATCTGTTTTAGCTGTAAGCAAGAGGCTTCTTTTGAGCACAATATAACTGAAACCAATACTTCCGCAGAAAACTATTTAAAACCTAATAAAGAAGATCAGTTTCTTGGTGGTATAAAAATGATACCAATCCAAACACCAAAAGGAGAGTTTAATGTTTGGACTAAGCGTGTTGGTAATAATCCAACCATGAAAGTATTATTGTTACATGGAGGACCAGGAATGACACATGAGATTTACGAATGCTTCGATGGGTACTTTCCGCAGGAAAACATAGAATACTATTATTACGACCAATTAGGTTCGTATTACAGCGACCAACCTGAAGATTTGAGTCTTTGGGATTTAGATCGTTTTGTTGAAGAAGTAGAGCAGGTGCGTATTGCTTTAAATTTAGATAAAGACAACTTCTATCTTTACGGACAAAGTTGGGGAGGTATTTTAGGTATGCAATATGCATTGAAATATCAAGAAAATTTAAAAGGATTAATAATTTCTAACATGGTGGCTTCAATTCCAGATTACCAGCAATATTCTGATGAAATACTAGCTCCTAAAATGAAACCTGAAGTTTTAAAAGAAATCATGAAATTCGAAGATGCCGAAGATTATAGTAACCCAAGATACATGGAGTTAATTGTAAATAACTACTACACAGAACACGTAATAAGAATGCCTGTTGAGAAATGGCCAGAACCAATAAATAGAGCTTTTAAACACTTAAACCCTGATGTTTATGTAACTATGCAAGGACCAAGTGAATTTGGAATAAAAGGAGATGCGACACTTAAAAATTGGGATGTTAAAGACCGATTAAAAGAAATTACGGTTCCTACCTTAACCATTGGTGCTACACACGATACTATGGATCCAGAACACATGGAATGGATAAGTACAGAGGTACAAAATGGTAGCTTTTTGTTGTGCCCGAATGGGAGCCATTTATCGCAATTCGACGACCAGAAAGTATTTTTTGAAGGTTTAATTGAATTTATAAAAAGTGTGGATGATGATACTTTTGAACCAAATGTAAATTCTAGTATTTAAATAACAAATTCCATAAACATATTTGCGTAAAGAGAAAAGAGTTTCCTGAAGCTGCGTTCTACACAAGTTGTCTTTTTTGCCATACCATCCGCTTTTTCGTTAAAATGAAAACCTACCTTTCTTCAACTGAAGGAAGGTGCACAATTCGAGATTTTTTTTCTTTTGATTGTATTTCAAATTTTTCTAGGAATCTCTTTGAGACTTTGCGAATAACAGTGTAATATTCCTTTAAGTAATCATATAAAAACAGGTATAATTCATGTCAAAAAAAATTAAACAACTTCGCTAAGACGTATACGTTTCATAAAAATAAAAATAACTAGAGACAACATTCCAAAAACTGTAAAGCCAATAAATAGAGGCAAAGCAGTTGTAGTAACAAAACTACCTATATAATTTGCAATTGGCACAGCCATTATTGTAGAAACAAATCCAGTAATTGCGGCTCCAATACCAGCAATATGCCCAATAGGTTCCATTGCAATTGCTCTAATGTTACCAAAAATAAATCCTATGCTAAAAAATTGAATAGCCATGAAAACTAATAGTATGTTTAGCTCAGGATTTGGAGCATTCCAGAATAAGAGAACATACACTAACGCATTAAAGCTAAATAAAATAATTGCTAAAAAGGACAGTTTCCACATACCTAAACGCATAACAAGATTACCATTTAAAAAAGTGGCTAAACCAACACCAACAGCTAATCCAGCAAAAATGTATGGAAACTCGTCTACTAATTCATATTGATTCTCAAAAATAACTTGAGATGCACTTAAATAAACTATAAAAGCACCTGAGATAAAACCAGAAATAATTGTAAAACCAAGCGTTATTTTATATTTAAGTAGTTCTTTAAGTCCATCTATAAAAACATGTTTAGTAAACTTTATTTTATGCTGAGGTTTTAGGGTTTCTGGTTGTCTTTTCCAGAACCAAATACCAACTAAAATTGCTATAATTAGTTGGCCATAGAAAATACCTGTCCAATCGTAATGATTTAAAATAAATTTACCTATTACAGGAGCAACAACAGGAATAAGTATAAAAATTGTAGTAATAAACGACATAATTTTTGCCATATAATCACCTTTATAAGTGTCTCTAATAACAGTAATAGCAATAGTTCTAGGAGCTGCTAAACCAATACCTTGCAAAATACGACCAAAAATCATCCATTCTATTGTTGGAGAAACAACACAGATAATACTAGCAATTACAAAAACAGTAAAGCCAACATACACTATTGGTTTTCTTCCAAAACTATCAGATAAAGGTCCAAAAACAAGTTGCCCAATTCCTAATCCCAAAAATATCATGGTAATTAGTAGTTTATTATCGTTTGCATCGACACTATTAAGATCTATAGCGATAGTAGAAATGGCAGGAAGCAAAGCATCAATAGCTAAGGCAACAATTGCCATTAATGAAGCCATTAAGGCAATAAATTCAAATCTTACGGTTTGGTTTGGTTGTTTAATAGATTCTTTATCTTGCATGCGGCAAAAGTAAATTAATTATCATCTATTTTCTGCTTTTCAAATACTAATAAAAAATTAAATTATGCTTATTGAAACCTTGATAAAACTCTTTAAAAGAGACCTAAATGCATTAATTCTTGAAATTGAAGCATATGTAGATGAAGACAACTTATGGATAGTAGATGGCTCTATAAAAAATTCAACTGGAAACTTATGCCTTCATCTCGTAGGGAATTTGAATACATTTATTGGAGCATCTCTTGGAAACACAGGTTACATAAGACAACGAGACTTAGAGTTTTTGCTTAAAAATGTACCAAAAACAGAATTGATTAAGCAAGTCGAGGATACAATTTTAGTAGTTGAAAACACATTAAGAACATTAGCAGAAACCGATTTGCAAAAAGAGTATAAACGGCGTGTTTTTGAAGACACAATGACGACAGAATATTTTTTAATACACTTAACAATGCATCTATCTTATCATTTAGGGCAAATAAATTATCATAGACGTTTGCTAGATAAGTAAAGATGGTTTTTAACATTATTACAACTTTAAGAGGGAGAATTCAGTCATATTATTTTTACATCTACACTTTCATTAAATAAAGCATAAAAATGTATAATCGTTGCCCAATTGGTATTCTTTTTTGTTTCTTCTAAAAATGAAACTATTAGAGTATTTAATACATTAGGTAAATTAATGCATTACTAAAAAGATATTAATTTAACTAATGACTTTAAAGTTGATATCTCTCAATACGTATCATGTTTGTATTTTGTTAGAATTAATAATGAAAATGGAGTAATAACAAAAAAGTTAATGGTTAAGTAACTAGCTAACTTCGTTAATACTAAATATAAAGTCCTCAAGAATAAAATGTCTTGAGGACTTTTTTTGTTTGTTTACTAAAAAAGGATCGCCATTCACAGTTTATTTTCAATTAACAAAACATTAATTTATTAGTAGAAGTTTATTGCTTTTTTCGAGCGTATCTTTGCGCAATAATTCTTTAATATGCGACATTTAAAAACTCAAGATTCTAAAAATAAAACAAAGCCAAAAGTAACCTTAAAACAGGCTTTTAAAACCATTATCTGGCCTAGACGTAAATTGGTATTTATTGGTCTAGTATTAATAATAATTAAAAGTATTTCTGGTTTAATACTGCCTTGGCAAAGTAAAGTATTACTAGATGATGTCGTACCAAGTGGAGATTCAAGTAAATTATGGACGCTTATTCTTATTGTAATTGCTGCAATAACAGTGCAAGCAATTACTTCTTATTTACTTACAAAAATATTAAGTGTACAAGCACAATATCTTATTTCAGAGTTACGTGCTCAAGTACAAAAGAAAGTATTATCACTACCTATTAGTTTTTTCGATAACACAAAATCTGGAGCTTTAGTTTCTAGAATAATGACAGATGTTGAAGGTGTAAGAAACCTTATTGGTACTGGTTTAGTACAATTAGTAGGCGGTACATTTACAGCAGTCGTATCTCTAGTGATTTTAATTAATTTAAATCCATGGATGACACTTTTTGTATTCATCCCTTTATCAATTTTTGGAATAATTGCTCTAAAAGCCTTTAAATACATAAGACCAATTTTTAGAACAAGAGGAAAAATTAACGCTGAGGTTACTGGTCGTCTTACCGAAACGTTAGCAGGTGTAAGAGTAATTAAAGCTTTTAATGCCGAAGAACAAGAGAATGTGGCTTTTGAAAAAGGAGTAGATAAATTGTATCAAAATGTAAAAAAGAGTTTAACAGCTACGGCTTTAATGACGAGTTCTTCAACATTTTTAATAGGTGTTGCTACTACCGGAATTATGGGAATAGGTGGCTATTATATGATTCAAGGTGAAATGACCACTGGAGATTTTCTTTTCTTCACTCTAGTATTAGGTTTTATGATTGCTCCAATTATTCAAATGAGTAATATTGGAAGTCAATTAACAGAAGCGTTAGCAGGTTTAGACAGAACAGAAGAGCTTATGAATATGGCTGCCGAAGATGATGACGAAAACCGTACGGTAGAACTAGAAAATGTTAAAGGAGATATTGCATTTAATAATGTCAATTTTTCTTATGAAGAAGGAAAACCTGTGCTTCATAATATAGATTTTAAAGCACCATCTGGTTCTGTAATTGCTTTGGTAGGAAGTAGTGGATCGGGAAAATCGACAATAGCAGGTTTATCTGCAACATTTTTAAACCCAGAATCGGGACAAATAACTATAGATGGTAAAGATTTGTCTAAAGTTAAACTGAACAGTTTTAGAAAGCATTTAGGAGTTGTTTTACAAGACGAATTCTTATTCGAAGGTACAATACGCGAAAACATTATGTTTCCAAGGCCAAATGCAACAGAAGCACAATTACAAGCAGCCGTTAAAGCAGCGTATGTTAATGAGTTTACAGATAGATTTGATGAAGGCTTAGAGACTTTAATAGGAGAAAGAGGAGTGAAGTTATCTGGAGGACAAAGACAGCGTATTGCCATTGCAAGAGCAATTTTAGCAGACCCTAAAGTTATTATTTTAGATGAAGCAACCTCGAATTTGGATACAGAGAGTGAAGCACTAATTCAGAAAAGTTTATCTCAATTAACAAAAAACAGAACTACAATTGTTATTGCGCACAGATTGAGTACTATTCGTAAAGCTGATCAGATTTTGGTTATCGAAGCAGGTAAAATAGCCGAACGTGGCAACCATGACGATCTTATTGCAGCTCAAGGTAGATACTACGATTTATACACCTATCAAGCTAAGATATAACAGCGCAACAATTGCTTAACATTACATTGTTTTTAATTACATATTATTAAAATAAAAGTAAACTTTCGGTAACATGCAACGCTGTAAAAAGTGGTGACTTTGCTGAAAAAACAATGGAGTTATTTTTAGTCGCTTTTGGCGCATTATTTTCAATCATGAATCCTTTAGGAACAGTACCTGTTTTTGTTGGATTAACAATGGAACACACTAAAAAGGAACGTGCAATTACTGCATTTTGGACCGCAATAGATGTTTTAGTTATTTTGCTTTTATCTTTTTTTGCAGGAAAGTATATTTTATCTTTTTTCGGCATTAGTTTAAATGCCTTAAAAATAGCAGGAGGTTTAATAATTGCTTCTTCTGGTTTTGCTTTGTTAACAGGTAAATTTAGAGAGCATAAGGGTATGAAGCGTCAAAAAGTACAAGACGATATTAATAGTCGAGATGCCATAAGTTTAACACCTTTGGCAATACCTATGCTTGCTGGTCCTGGAACTATTTCGCTATTAATTGCTTATAATCAGGAATTTCAAAAAATGGTAGAAATTGGAATTCTTGTTGGTGCTATGGTATTTGCTGCGTTAACTATTTATTTTGTGCTTAAAAGCGCACATATAATCGTGAAGTTTTTAGGAGCTTCTGGTATAAATGCACTTTCTAGAATAATTGGATTTATAGTTATTGCAATAGGAGTAGAGTATATTATTAATGCTGTTACAGTTATATTTGGCTTGTAGAATTAAAGCGTTTTAAACTTTTTTAAAGTGGAATGTTTCCGTGTTTTCTATTAGGTAAAACGACTTCTTTATTTTCTAACATAGCAAATGCTTTAATAAGTTTTCGTCTTGTATTTTCAGGAAGGATAACTTCATCTATAAAACCACGTTCTGCTGCTTTATAGGGATTCGCAAATAACTGAGCGTACTCTGCTTCTTTTTCTAGTAGTTTTTCTTCAGGATTATTTGATGCTTTAATTTCTTTCCTAAAAATAATTTCACTTGCGCCTTTTGCTCCCATAACTGCAATTTCGGCACTTGGCCAAGCGTAATTTAAGTCTGCTCCAATGTGTTTAGAATTCATAACATCGTAAGCTCCTCCATAAGCTTTTCTTGTAATAACAGTCACTTTGGGTACTGTAGCTTCACTTAATGCGTATAGTAATTTTGCACCATGTACAATAATTCCATTCCATTCTTGATCTGTTCCTGGTAAAAAACCTGGTACATC
Organism: Lacinutrix sp. Bg11-31; assembly: GCF_002831665.1. Lineage (NCBI taxonomy): Bacteria > Pseudomonadati > Bacteroidota > Flavobacteriia > Flavobacteriales > Flavobacteriaceae > Lacinutrix > Lacinutrix sp. Bg11-31. The sequence goes on along the minus strand of NZ_CP025118.1, from coordinate 1,329,816 downwards.
AACTAACACTAATAACGGAATGTTAAAGGCATCGCAAAAACGTGTAAAACGTGCAGCTTTACGAGAACTATTCACATCTAAAACACCTGCTAAAAATAGAGGTTGATTGGCCACAATACCAATACTTTTTCCTGCAATTCGAGCAAAACCTACTAAGATGTTTTCTGCGTAATTTTTATGAATTTCAAAAAAACTATCTTCATCAATAATACCATTTATTACCGCATGCATATCATAAGGTTTATTGGCATTATTAGGGATAATAGAGGCTAATTGTTCTCTAGTTTCTTCACCTAATGTATAATCTAAATCTTTAGGTTTTTCCACATTGCTTTGTGGTAAATAACTTAGTAAACGTTTAATATCTTCTAAACATTCTACATCATTAGAAGAGGTAATATGTGCTACTCCAGATTTTGTAGAATGTGTACTTGCTCCACCTAAAGCTTCACTTGTTACTTCTTCATTAGTTACCGTTTTTACAACATTAGGACCAGTAACAAACATATAACTGGTGTCTTCAACCATCATGGTAAAATCTGTCATTGCAGGAGAATACACAGCTCCTCCAGCACATGGTCCCATGATTGCAGAAATCTGTGGAATTACTCCAGAAGCTTTCACATTTCTATGAAAAATATCTGCATAACCACCTAAAGAGCGTACACCTTCTTGAATTCTTGCGCCTCCAGAATCGTTAAGACCTATTAAAGGTGCACCTATTTTTAAGGATAAATCCATGATTTTACAAATTTTCTCTGCATGAGTTTCTGATAAAGCACCACCAAAAACCGTAAAATCTTGAGCAAAAACATACACTAATCTTCCATTAATAGTTCCGTAACCAGTTATAACACCATCACCAGGAAACAGTTGGTCTTGCATTCCAAAATCTGTAGTTCTATGTATTACTAAAGCACCAATCTCTTCAAAAGAACCTTCATCCATTAAATAATCTACACGTTCTCGTGCAGTTAATTTTTTCTTTTGATGTTGTTTATCTATTCTAGCTTGACCTCCTCCAAGTTTAGATTGTGCTAGTTTTTCGTTTAATGTTTTTATTTTGGATTCCATAGTTTTCAATTAATACACTTTTACAAGCTCAGTGTGACAATAGTAATGTAATTGCAATTCTAGTTATTTGGTAATCTTAGTAGTTTTTTATCTTCTAAATACTGTTTTATAGCAAGCATTGCAGCTATTTTAGCTTCTTGTTCTGTTTCATGTTTTAAAGCTTCTGCCGAATAGTATTTTTTTACAAAATGGGTGTCAAAATTACCAGATTTAAAAGCATCATGTTCAAAAACAAACGTACCAAATGGTAAGGTTGTTTGTATGCCTTTTACATGGTAATTAGAAATGGCTTTTAGCATGAGTTGTATTGCTTCTTCTCGTGTTTTACCGAAGGTAATTAACTTTGCAAGCATTGGGTCGTAATAGATTGGAACATTCATACCTTCTTCTATGCCATTATCTACGCGAATACCTTCTCCTTCTGGTAATCTATAAATGTCTAAATGTCCAACGCTAGGCAAAAAATCGTTTAAAGGGTCTTCTGCATAAACACGTAACTCTAAAGCGTGACCATTAATTTTAAGATCTTCCTGTTTTATCTTTAATGCTTCACCACGAGCTACTTTAATTTGTAATTCTACCAAATCAAGACCTGTAATTATTTCACTAACAGGATGCTCAACTTGTAAACGTGTATTCATTTCTAGGAAATAGAAATTCTTATTTTCATCTAATAGAAACTCAACCGTTCCTGCGCCAACATAATCACATGCTTTGGCTACTTTAATGGCTGCTTGTCCCATTTCATGACGTAATTCTGGAGTTAAAACAACACTAGGAGCTTCTTCAACTACTTTTTGATGACGACGTTGAATACTACATTCACGTTCAAATAAATGAATGACATTACCATGAGTATCTGCCATTATTTGGATTTCGATATGTCTTGGTGATTCTACATATTTTTCGATAAATACAGAACCATCTCCAAAAGCATTAACTGCTTCACTAATGGCACGATTCATTTGCGATTCGAATTCACTTTCTTTTTCCACAATACGCATTCCTTTTCCACCACCACCTGCAGATGCTTTAATTAGTATTGGAAACCCAATGGTTTTGGCTATTTTTTTAGCTTCTGGAATATCTGTAATGGCTTGATCTGTTCCTGGAACCATTGGTATGTTGTAAGCTTTTACAGCATCTTTGGCAGCAAGTTTACTTCCCATAACTCTAATAGCATGAGATTTTGGACCAATAAAAGCGATGTTGTTTTTTTCGCAAAGCTCTGCAAAATCGGCGTTTTCACTTAAAAAACCATAGCCAGGATGAATGCCATCTACGTTTAAACTTTTAGCAACTTCAATAATTTTATCTCCTAATAAATAGGATTGATTAGAAGGCGATTCACCAATAAAAACAGCTTCATCGGCATATTTAACGTGTGGTGCGTTTCGGTCTACTGTAGAGTAAATAGCGACTGTTTTAATGCCCATTTTTCGAGCGGTACTCATCACTCTTATTGCGATTTCGCCACGATTGGCGATTAGTAATTTTTTCATACCTATCTAACCTTCCTAAAAGAAGGATTTTTATTTTTTATTCAAATTCTATTAGCAACTCACCCTTATCTACCGTGTTTCCTTTTATTCCAGAAACCGATTTTATAATCCCATCACGAGGTGATAAGATGCTGTTTTCCATTTTCATGGCTTCCAAAATTAATAAAGGACTGTCCATACTAATTTGGTCACCAACTTTTACCATAATATCTAAAATTAAACCAGGCATTGGCGCTTTGATATCATTAACAATTTTTGAAGCACCAACTTCGAATCCCATAGATTTAATTAAGGTATCTAAATCGTTTTCTATTTTAATAGAGTAGCTGTTATTATTAACTTTTACCACATAAGATTTAGTGTTGAAATCTGCTTCAATAATCTCGGCTTTGTACGGATTATTATTCTGTAGAATATGAAATTTAGAATCAGAAGTTTTAACACTATCTAAAGCAGAGGCTTCTTTATTCGTTATATTAAATTCTGTAGTATTATTGACTTTTATCTTGAAGTTTTCATTCATAATTATTCATTTTAAATGATAGTAAATATATAGATAATATAGGAACTCTATTAAAGTTATTATTAAATAGTTGCTAACTTGTTATAGTTATTTATAGAGGGAAGGCATTAAGCCATTTAGTTTGTTAAATAATAACATCTTTAAAACGTGAGTTCTTTTGGTGTCTTTTAATAGCGTTTCGCGATAATACAACACCAATAATTAATGAAACAAAAGCACCAACCCAAATACCAGGAATAAAATCGATAAATAGAAAGAAATCGTAAGTACCATGAAATAGAATAGCTAAGCCTAATCCTGTTAAGTTTAGCAACGTTCTATTTTTTGAAAATTTTGCTTTACCCATAAAGTATCCCATTAAAATCCCAAAGGTTGCATGAGCTGGAATTGCTGTAAAAGCTCTAAGTAAAGCTGTTGTTGCACCACTTTCCATAACATAAAAGATGTTTTCTGTAGCTGCAAAACCCATAGAAACCATTACTGCATATACAATACCATCGAATTGTTCGTTAAAGGCCTTGTTTCTTTGTGCGAAGAGTAAAACAACCAAATATTTGCTTAATTCTTCAGTGAAACCAACTACAAAAAAGGCTTGAATAAATTGTTGAAGTACACTTAAACTATTGGTTAATGGTACTGCTAATTCAAAAACACCATATAATACAGTGGTAATAATAATACTAACAATTGCACCAAGTAAAAATGAAATTATTAAGAGTCTTTTAGGTTCTTTTTCATATTTATCTTTTAAATAAATGTAGAAAATAACAACTGCAACAGGAGCAAGCGCGTAAATAATTAATTCCATTTAGCGAAAGTAATAAATAAATATAGTAAAAGTATAGGATTAGGTTAGTTCGAGTAAAATTGTCTTTTTACAATTTTGTATCTAGAACTTAATATATTTTATTTTTAATATAATAGCTTAAGTTATTTTTTCTAAAATAGCCGCTATCACTTTATCATAGTAATCGCTATTACTTGATACAAAATGACCATTATTTTTAGAATTTTCTAATAGATCGTGAAAAGCGTACATGCTTACTAGTTTTAAAGCTTCAACTTCCTCTTTTTGTGGTGTTAAATCGAATAGTAAGCCATCAAATTTAGCTATATAAGTATGATGGAATTCGTTGTCAATAATACCGTTAGAATAATTTTGAAAGCATTTAAAAACGCCTATTTTTTCTAATTCATTTTCAGAAACAGTTAAACCAATTTCTTCTTTAATTTCGCGTAATGCGCCAGATTTTAATGTTTCTCCAGCATCTATATGTCCAGCAACGCTAACATCCCAAAGCAAAGGATATATGGTTTTAGAAGCAGCGCGTTGTGCTAATAAAACTTCTCCATCGCTTGTGTAAAACCAAATATGCACAGTATTGTGGTAATGACCTTTAGCGTGTACTTCGCTTTTTAAAGCAGACTTTCCAGTTAGCTTACCTTCTTTAGTTACTATATCTATTAGTTCGTCTTGCATCTTGTAAATGTTATTTTGTTAATGTACAGAAAAAATCTAATGTATGTTTTGAATATTCTTGAAGTGTGTAGTCTTCTAGTTTAATACTATTTACTAATTCACTATTTTTTTTTAATAGCTTATTCCTATTGATTCTATTTGCAAATTCATATGGTATTTTAAGTAGTATAGCAGGTGTTTTATATTGTATTTTAAAAATATCAAAACGTAAAAAACGTTTAACAGATTGCTCGTTTTTTAAATAATAATTATCTGTCTTATTATTACCTTGAATGGCTTCAATACTGTATTCTAGAAAACTGTTTTTAATTAAGGTGTTTATTTCTGAATAATTATATTCTTTATAATGCCACGGGTTTCTGGCTATCGTTTTTTTAGAGTTGGGAGTCGTTATATATGCTTTGCCATTAGGTTTTAAAATACGATGAACTTCTCTAATAAAAAGCTCAGCATCTTTTATATGTTCAATAACTTGAAACGAAATAATTATATTAAAACTATTGTCTTTAATATTGGTTAACGGTGGTATGTTTTGGTGTAGTATTGTGGTTTTTGGATATCTGTTTTTAATTTTATCTAATACGTATTTAGATTTATCAATAACTGTTAAAGTGTTAGCCTTTTTTACTATAAGATCTAAACCATAACCTTCTCCACATCCAATCTCTAATACATCTCCATATACTTTTTCTGAAATTAAATGATAGGCTTTTAATGTTCTTTGAAATAAAGGATTGTCTGATTGTATATTAGAGGAAGTAATTTCGGTTGAAAATGAAAACATATATAATAAATAGATTAATAAGGCCAGTTTGTTTTTTGCCAGTTTATATAACTTGGTTGAAAATTTTTAAAGCGTTGTTCGTTAAAAATTATAATTTCTTCATCACCAGGAAATTGTTTTATCATTTGCAAAAACATGTTTTTTAATTTTTCAGCATGTTTTACATTAATAATCGGGTTTTGAGGATTAAAAGAAGTCGTCCATTTTAGTTCTTCCCAAAGATTATTAATTGCCAAAATACATATATTAGATCCTTTTTCAGGCAGTCCAGCTTTAAAATACAGTTTACCTAACGCATAGGCATATTGCTTATAAGCAATAGTTTTATTTGGAAAAAGAGAAAATGACTTATCTAAAACAGCTATAGCTTGTTTAGTTTTGCCTTCTTCTATTAATGCTTGTGCTAGAAAATAGTAGTTACGTCTTAAAATATCTTGAATGTAAGCTCTATTTTCATAGCTTAAAAACTTTGTATCATCATTCAATCCGTTAAATTGAACGTCTTCCATTAAATAAGTAAACATCATTTTAGTATTTACAATTTTAGGGTTTGCTAATGGGTTTTTTCTTTTAATTGGCGCCAACTGTTCTACTAGTCCATTTTGAATAAAATAATCCTGCAAGCCTAAATAATGACTAGTTTTTCCATTAATGGCAAAGCATATTGGTCTATTATGTATAGTATTATTAATCATATTTAATAATACAATTTCATTTAAACCATAAAAACTTTTAGCATAATCCCATTCTACTTTGTTGGTATATTGAGCATTAAATTCTTTAGCTATTAATCCATTTTTTTTAACTTTTAAGGTGTCTATTGGAATAGAGAATTTAGTAACAGGCATGTAATGCTTAAGTTTTCCATTCCAATTACGTCGTGTTGTACTATCTTTAAAAAAACTAAATAAGTTTGTTAATACCGCAGCATTATCTGTTTCTTTTTGTAATGGAATTAATCTATCTGCTCCATTGATATAGAAACGTTTTTCTAAATTAATTTCTATAGGATTAGAAGCTCTTATCTGTCGTTTTAGGTTTTCTATATTAGATTCTATATTTATTAAATCGAAATTAATAACTCTAACATCGGTTCGGTACTTTTCTACATCTTGTAAATACCATAAAGGAAAAGTCATATTATCGCCATTGGTAATAAGTATGGATTGTTTAGGGCAAGCATCTAAATAGGCTTTTCCTAAATCATAAGCAAAAGTATCATAATGTCTCTGATGATCATTCCAGCCTTTAGCGAGTAGTTGTAATGGAGAGCCAATAAAAACAAGAACAGAAACAACAATGAGTTTTGTTTTATTAGATTTAACAAATTTGAATGCGTTAAGGATTGGAAGAATGGATAACCCAACCCAAAGTGAAAATATAACAAACGAGCCAATAAAAATATAATCACGTTCTCTTATCATTATGCTAGAAGGTACAGGATTAATGTATATAGTAATCCCTAAACCAAAAGCTAAAAAGATAAAGAGTGTTGTAAGTAAATACTGTTTGTGTTTTATCAAAGATAAAAAACCTAATAGGCCTAAAATAAAGGGTATAAAATAATAAGTGTTTCTACTTTTGTCATTCTTAAACCGTTCTGGCATATTACTATAATCACCAACTCTAGATTTATCAATACTATTTATACCACTTATCCAATTACCATCTTTAACAAAGCCTAAACCATGATTATTATTTTGCTTACCAATAAAGTTCCAAAATAAGTAGCGTAAGTTTAACCATGAGACTTGATAATTAAAAAAAAAGTTAAAATTCTCTTTATAGGTAGGTTTTAATATTTTTATAGGTTTTCCATCTACAACATAATCAATTGGTTCTCCTTTTATTGTTGACCAAAATTTGTATTTGTTTTCATCTTTTTGTTCAAATAATCTAGGAAAGAACATTGAAAACGCTTCAGCATAGTTTGCATGTTTGTACTCTCCATTATCTACAGTAGTATATCTTTTTTTGTTAGTATCGAAAGTTAAAGTGGGTTTTCCGTCAACAAAAGGAATGCTTTTGTCTAATGGCGTATTATAAGTATAGCCTTTTAAAAGAGGAATATCTCCAATTCCAAATTGATCACCTTTAATATACTGTAACATCTTGTTACTTGTATTAACGTTATTTATAATAAGTGTATTTGCATTAGCCCTTTGTAGTGGCATTAAATAGGAGCTAAAGCCTACTAGAAAAAATAAGAATGCTAAAATAGTATAATGTAATATAATTTTTTTAGCCTTATTAGTATACCATAACGCTAATGAAAGGAAAATTATTAGCAAGAGTATAGTCGTTATAACACCTGTATTAACATTAAAACTTAGCGTATTAACTAACCAAACATCTAGTATATTACTTATTTTTATAATACCCTGAATAGCAAATAAGTAAATACTAAAAAATAATACACAGCCTATAATTAAGGAGAAGAGTGTTTTTTTTAGGTTTAGACCATATTTTTTATGGGTAAATAGTAGTGATAATGGAATGATTATAGAAATCGTAATTAAATGAACTCCAGTTGCTATACCCAATAAAAGAGCAAACAATAAAAGGAGTTTTATTTCTTCTTTTTTATTTGAGGCATTTTCCCATTTCAACAAGACATAAATCATTATTGTCATTAAAGCAAACGAAAGTGTGTAGACTTCTGTTTCTGTAGCTGCCACCCAAAAACTACTGGAAAAAGCTAATGTTAAAGCACTAACAATACCTGTAAAAAAAGGCAAGTATTTAGTCTCAAAATTAGAGGTGTTTGCCTGAATTTTAGTAGTAATATAAAACGTTACTTTAAATAGATAAGTAACTGTTAATGCCCCAAAAAAGGAAGATATTAGATTTGAAACAAAAGCAGCATTTGTTGCTGGAAAAAACTGCAAAATAACGCTACAAAGCATTGTGTAAAAAGGAGCACCTGGAGGATGCGTAGCTTGTAAATTATAACTACTTGTTATAAATTCTGGACTATCCCAAAAGGAGATTGTTCTTGGTGCTGTAATAGCATAAATTATAAAAACGATTAAAAAAAGAATTAAACTTATTACTCTATTTAATTTATGCATTGACAAAACTATTTAATATTGCTAAAAGTAAAAGATTTTTTTTTGGATGTACTAAATATTAATTAAAATAAAACAGGTTTGTTAGGATATGATTTTTGATAAATATATAAATCAAAGCATCATTTTATTTTTTTCAACACTTTTTATTTGAACAAATTAATCGAAATTATTTTTCTTTTATGTAAAAAGTATAAAAATGAAGTTTTAACAACTCCTAATCCATAATACAGACTTCTTTTAAAATTTATGGAGGAACTTTCAGAAGTATATCTTGTTGGGCATGTGATTTCGGCAATTTCAAAACCTTTATTAAAAATTTGACATATCATTTGATTATCAAAAATGAAATCATCAGAATTAATACTGAAGTTAATATTAGTAAGAACCTTTTTAGAAAAAGCACGATAACCACTATGATATTCTGAAAGCTTTTGACCTAAGAGTATATTTTGAAAAAAAGTTAAAAAACGATTTGCGATATATTTATAAATTGGCATTCCACCATTTAAAGCACCATTACCTAAAATTCTAGAGCCAATAACTACAGGATAAACTTTATTAGCTATTAAATAGGCCATGGAATGAATTAAATGTGGTGTATATTGATAATCTGGGTGAAGCATAATTACAATATCTGCATCTAAAGAAAGTGCTTTGTTATAACAACTTTTTTGATTAGCTCCATATCCCTTATTTTGATCATGTAAAATTATATGTTTAATACCAAGCTTCTTTGCAATTTGAATAGTGATATCAGAACTACAATCATCAACCAAAACAACATCATCTACAATATCAAAAGGTATTTCTTTATATGTTTTCTCTAAAGTAGTTGAAGAATTATATGCAGGTAGGATGATAATTAATTTCTGATCTTTAATCATAAAAATAAGAGTATATTGATGTTAAGAATTGAGACCTAAAATATAAAAATGAATATATTAATGTCAAAAAAAAGATTAAAATATTTTTTTTGTAGAATTTATAACTAATCTTTATCCTAAAATATTTTTTTAAATAAAAACGTCCCAAAAATGTCTAAAAAAGAGTTTTACTGGTTAGCTACCGGTTTATTATTAACACTCATCTTTTTTTTACCTATAGTTAACGGAGAATTTTTAAATTGGGATGACCCAGCTTATATTATTGATAACCCATTAATTAAAAACTTATCATTTGAGGGCATTAAAAATATTTTTATTACTGGAGAAGTAGTGGGTACTTATAGTCCTTTAGTCCTTTTGTCTTTGGCAATTGATTATAATATTTGGGGATTAAATCCTTCAATGTTTCACATTACTAATCTAGTTATTCATATAATAGTTGTTGTTTTAGTATTTTTATTTACTAAATTATTAAGCAAGAATAATATAATTGCATTTATTACTGCATTATTATTTGGTATTCATCCTATGCATGTTGAAGCTGTTAGTTGGGTTTCAGCAAGAAAAGATTTGTTGTATTCAATGTTTTTTGTAGCGGGATTAATAGTGTATTATTTGTACGTATCAAAAAACCAAAGTTATAAAAAGCCCTATCTATATGTAGCTTGTTACCTTTTATTCATAATGTCTTTATTATCTAAAGGAACAGCAATTGTATTTCCAATAATTCTTCTATTGATAGATTTTTTTAAAAAAAGGAATGAGTTTAAAAAAATAATATTAGAAAAAGTACCATTTTTTTTATTGAGTATTTACTTTTTTATTATTGCTATAACAATGCAGTCTAAAGAAGGAGCTATGGGAATTAGAGGATTTAATTCATGGATAGATTCTTTATCTGTTGGGTTTTATGGATATTTTATTTATTTAATAAAATCTATAATACCGTATAATCTAAGCCCATATCATCCATACCCAAATGGACAAGGTGTGCCTAATCCATGGTATTTTTATTTGGCAGCAGTTCCAGTTTTATTGTTGTTTTCTTATATAGTGTGGAAGTTGAAAAAGAAAAGACATTTGGCTTTTGGGTTTGGTTTTTTCTTTATCTGTTTAATTCCAGTAATTCAAGTATTACCATTTGGTACAGCAGTAATTGCAGAACGATATACATATTTACCTTATTTAGGATTGTTTTTTTTAATTGGTTTTTGGATAAATAATCTTTGTCAAAATTATATTAAAAGAAGAGTTCAGGTTTATACTGCGTTTTGTTTGTTCGTTATTATTCTTGGAGGATTAACATTTCAATACACCAATAAATTTAAAAATAGTGAAACTTTTTGGAGTCATGTTATTGAAAAATATCCTAATGATTATTTGGGATATTTAAATAGATCAAATCATAGGTTACGACTGGGACAATATAATTTAGCATTACAAGATGCAAGCGCGGCAATAGAAATTAATCAAAATAAACCTTTGTTATGGTATAATAGAGCATTGACTTATAAAAGATTGAATAAAAACAATCTTGCTTTAAACGATTTGAATAAAACGTTACAACTGGATAATAAATTTATTTCTGGATATATGAATAGAGGAATAATATATGGTGAGACTAAGGAGGTGCACAAAGCTATAGCCGATTTTACTAAAGTTATTGAGTTAGATCCTAATCGATACCTAGGATATTACAATAGAGCTTTGCATTTAAAGAATATAGGAGCATACGAAAAAGCATTAAAGGATATTAATAAAGTGCTTTCTCTTAATCAAAATCTTATAGCTCAGTCATACTTTATTAGGGCTGAACTTCAAATAAATTTTGGAAAAATTGATAAAGCTATAGTAGATTACAGTAATGTAATAAATTTAGATCCAGATATGATAGAATCCTTTACAAAGAGAGGAACATTGTATATTGAAAAAGGAAATTTAGAAAAAGCGATAAATGATTTTAATATGGTATTAAAGTTAGATGAAAATAATTATGAAGCTTTTATTAATCGAGGATTTATTTTTATGAATCAGTCTAAATTAAATGAAACTTTATTAGATTTTGAAAAAGCTAAAGAAATAAATGCTGCAGATGAAAAAATATACTATAATATGGCAATACTTTTTCAATTTCAAAAAAAATACCAACAGGCATTAGAAGAAATAAAAATGTGCTTAAAGTTAAATCCAGATTATGCTCCAGCAATAGAAACTCAAAAACAAATTATTGATGCAATGCAATAACTTTTTTTTTAATTAAAAAAACGCTTAGAATAGGCTATTGCACTTTTCGCAACTTTAACTCCGGTTCTTCTACCTTCAATGTCATCAACTGGTGGATGTATTCCTCCCCAAACTCTAGATAAACAAGTCTCAATGGCAGCGTCATAAAAAGTGGCCCATTGAAGTGTTATTGTTTCCGAAGGACCATTTTCAAACCCTAAAAACTCATCTTTTTCTGCAGTAAAAGTTTCTAATCCATCAGGAAAGTATGGCGAACCAGATATATAGGTTAATATTTCTGCACTAGCAATAGAAAAAGTTGAATGCCCAGAAGTATAACCAGCAAAATTTGGAGTTGTAAAAGTATAGCGTTGATATGGCCACCAATTTTCAGCTAGAATCCAACCAACACCTGCAGTATCTGTAAAAGGATCATTAATAGCGTCTGGACCTTTCCAATTATATATTTTAATTTTATTTAAATGTTTTTTTTGTTCACCAACCAAATCATCATTTTCTGTAACCAATTCTACAAGACCTTTTTCTAACTTTACTCCAGAACTGTTATAATTTGGCTTATTAGAATCTGATGATTGCCCTAAAGTAGCAAGATATCTAATTGCAGAAATAGGTCTTACATAATCATAATACCCTTTAGCACTCCAGCAAGCAATTGCAGCATCATGCAAAGTTCCAGTTAATAAAAAATAACTTTTTAAATCCCATTCTAATTGAGATAAGGATTCTCCTTTGCCATTCCATTGTCTTTTAAAGTCTGGATGGTAAGACACTTTATTTAAAAATTCTAACCAATGACCAGGAGGTGAGTTTGTGTTTGGTCCATCTACCCAAAACTCAGCAATCACTCTGCAATAATCTCCTTGATTAACGAGGTTTTTGGCATATGTTTTTTTTGTAATCGGGTTTTTAATGCGCTTCTTTCTTTTATTAGTTTCTACAGCTTTATAGTACGCTTTATAATTATCAAGCCCAATTGGTAAATGATTGTCTAGGTTTAGTATTCCTTTTGGCGAAATATCCCAAATTTCGGCATCTTTAGTATCTAACTTACTTGATAATCTTTGAACTAATGAAAATCCCCAACGATAAGCCTCAGTTTCGTCTTGATTACCAGTGTTAATATATGGTGGATGACCTGGATTAAAATGAATAGCTCCTGCTTTAGATTCTGTTGGTAAAGCAAACGATTGTACTTCTCCCCAAAATGGTGTTAAAAAATCTACATTACCTTCAATAAGTAGATGATTCCAGTCTTTTAGAGTTTTATCACTTCCTTTTTTTACAATATATTTATTTATATAAATTGGTTGCCAATGGTTAGGCTTTTTAAGTCCATTAGCACCAGGATTTTCTGGTAGTAATTTTTCATTTTTTGATCTGTATTTAGATAGTTCATGTCTATCTTCTTCCTTAGAACCATCACTTTTACCAAATAACAGTATTTGTTCAGCAATATAATTGCCTAAAGCTTCTGGACTTCCTGTTTCATAATTAGTCGCTAAATTTCTAAAACTAAATTGGTGTTTTTCAATGGTACTAATTAATATATCTATAGTGCGTCCTTTACTAGAATAATCATCATACCTTGATTTTAATATTCTAAAAGCGGCATAGCTTATAGCTATATGTCTTAAACTATCAGTATTTGTAGAAAGGTGTTTAAAATCTTTATTAAAAGGGATGGTTTTTCCATTCTTTTCTTTTCCAAGAAAATAAGTATTCTGCGTATCATCATATGCAGCCCAAGCATCGTGCATTGCGGCACTAACATGAAAAAAATTACGAGCATGTATGGTTGGGCCTTGTCCATCTTCTTTTACCATATCAAGCATAGTATCCATCCAATCTCTTGCAATAGAGTTGTTTTTTTGCCCAAATAAAATTAAGGGTAAAAAACTGAATATTATATACATAAGTGGCTTCATTTTTTTAGGTTTTTGCTCTAAATATAACAATAAAGACTATTAATAGGCTATATTTGATTTGCTATTAACGCTAAAATAAAAATCATGACAAAAAAACAACATTTAACGGCATTAATTTTAATGCTTTTCTCAGTATTTACTTATGCACAATTAATGAATGAGACACAAGGTTCAGGCTCAGGTGCAAATATAACTTCTGGAGATTATAACACACATTATGGAGATAGTTCTGGTTACAGTCTCTCTTCTGGGTCATACTCAACATTCATAGGTTATCAGGCGGGTAAAAGTATGCTTACTCAATTTGATAATACATTTATTGGTGCACGTGCTGGTGAATTCGCAGTTACAGGAACTGATAATACATTTATTGGGAAAGATGCAGGTCGTTATTGTGACGGGACTGATAATATTGCTATAGGTACTGAAGCTGGAATGAATATGATTAGTGGAGCTAGTGATAATGTTATTATTGGTGAAGAAGCAGGTCAAGCATTACTAGATGGTGATGACAATGTGTTTATAGGTGAAGATGCAGGATACAATACCACAACAGCAAGTGATAACACATTTGTAGGGAATACAGCTGGTAGAAGTAATACTACAGGTTTCGGAAATGCATTTTTTGGTGATGAAGCGGGTTATGATAATACAACGGGCTATTGGAACACAGCAGTTGGAGATTCTGCTGGGATTGATGGAGATATAGGAATCCAGAATACATATCTTGGACATGGTGCAGGATGTGCAACAGAGAACGCTAGTAGCAATACTTTTGTTGGAGCTTATGCAGGTGGAGATAATAACAGAACAAATAGTACAACAAACGCAAACCGTAATACTTATCTAGGAACTGCAGCTGGGTTTTCAAATAGAGAAGGAAGTGACAATGTTGGAATTGGATCTGGCGCAGATTTTGGAAATACAAACAGGTCAAGATGTATATTTATTGGTGGAACAGGTGTTGATACCCATGGTCAATGGGATGCAGATGGATACGATATGGTAAATGCGAATGATGCAACTGCTATAGGGTATCGATCGTATACAAACGCTTCGTATGCCATTGGTATTGGTACAGAAAATGATCAACACGGTGTTGAATCTGTAAGTATGGGATATTTAACAAATACTGAAGCAGCCGCTGATTATTCTGTGTTAATGGGCTCTAAAGGATATTTGGATAAGGCTTATTCCGTAGGATTGGGTTACGAAACATCTGTTTCAGGAACAAATTCAATTGCTCTTGGTGCACTCACAAGCGTTACAAATGATAATTCTATTGTTATAGGCTATCAAGCAAGTTCAACAGATGTAGCTGCATTAGTTCCATTAAATAATATTGCTATTGGAGTTGCTGCAAATGTACAAGGAAATAATTCTGTAGCCATTGGTAATGCAGCAACAGCTATAAATAATGATATAATGGTACTTGGTGGAGCAACAAACCCATTAAGTGTTGGTATTGGAACAGATGCACCAAATTCAAAAGCTTCTTTAGACCTAACAGGAACCACAAAAGGTCTACAACTAAACCGTATGACAACTACAGAGCGTACTGCATTTGGAACTACTTTGGCTGCAGTAGATGAAGGAATGGTAGTATATGATTCAGAAACATCGAATACGTATTATTGGGATGGGACAGAATGGAAAGGCATGATGGCAATAGATGAACAAGCCATTTCTGTTGCGTCAGATGTATTAAGTATTACGGGCAATGCAGGTACTGTAGATTTATCAGGTTATTTGGACAATACAGATGAACAAGCCATTTCAGTAGCAGCAAATGTATTAAGCATTTCTGGAGATGCAGGAACAGTAGATTTATCAAGTTATTTAGACAATACAGATAGTCAAGATTTATCATTATCAGGAACAACATTAAATATTGCTGGAGGAACAGGAGTAGATTTAGCTTCATTGTCTGATGGAACTGGAACCGATGCACAAGGTATTTCTTTAGCAACAAATACTTTAAGTATTACTGGTAATGCAGGAACAGTAGATTTATCAAGTTATTTAGACAATACAGATAGTCAAGATTTATCATTAACAGGAACAACATTAAATATTGTTGGAGGAACAGGAGTAGATTTAGCTTCATTGTCTGATGGAACTGGAACCGATGCACAAGGTATTTCTTTAGCAACAAATACTTTAAGTATTACTGGTAATGCAGGAACAGTAGATTTATCAAGTTATTTAGACAATACAGATAGTCAAGATTTATCATTAACAGGAACAACATTAAATATTGTTGGAGGAACAGGAGTAGATTTAGCTTCATTGTCTGATGGAACTGGAACCGATGCACAAGGTATTTCTTTAGCAACAAATACTTTAAGTATTACTGGTAATGCAGGAACAGTAGATTTATCAAGTTATTTAGACAATACAGATAGTCAAGATTTATCATTAACAGGAACAACATTAAATATTGTTGGAGGAACAGGAGTAGATTTAGCTTCATTGTCTGATGGAACTGGAACCGATGCACAAGGTATTTCTTTAGCAACAAATACTTTAAGTATTACTGGTAATGCAGGAACAGTAGATTTATCAAGTTATTTAGATAATACAGATAGTCAAAGTTTATCATTAACAGGAACAACATTAAATATTGCAGGAGGAACAGGAGTAGATTTATCTACAATTGCTGATGGAACTGGAACAGACAATCAGAACTTAGCTTCTGCAACTTTAAGTGGAAACACATTAACAGTAGCTATTGAAGGAGGAACATCTGTAAATGTTGATTTATCACCAGTGATAGCTGCTTTAGAAACAGAAAATACAAATCAACAAATTGAAATAGATGATTTAATTACAAGAATGGAAGCGATTGAAGCGTGTGCTTGTCAAACATTATCAGTTCAACAACCAGATGACAACACAAACAGAAGTGCAGGTCCTATTTTATACCAAAATATACCAAATCCGTTTAATGGAACAACAACTATTAAATATTATGTGCCAACCGATAATAAGAGTGCAGCCATAGTTTTTAGTAATACTTCAGGTCAAGTAATTGATAATGTTTCTTTAAAGCAATTAGGTGATCAAGAATTGTTTTTTAATAGCGATTCTCTTGCTTCTGGAATGTATTATTATACATTATATGTTAACGGAAGAAAGATTGATACTAAAAAAATGATTATTGAGTAACATCAACAATTTATAATTACAATAAAAAAAGCTACACTTTATGTGTAGCTTTTTATGTTATTGGTATAAGTTTCTTTAATTGTATTAAAACAGTATCGTAAATGAAAACACTTAATGTAGATAAACTAAATTTTGGGTTAATATTAGTCAGTTTTGCATTCGCTTGTTTTTTGCCTTTTAAACTCTTTCTTTTTGGTTATGCCTTTCTTGGGCCTTTACACTACTTAACAGAAACCAATTGGATTGCAGAAAAAAAATATTTTGTAATTAACAACGCTTGGAAATATTTAGTTTTAGGAGCTGCAATTATATACTCAATACCTTATGTTTTTAGCTTATCGGTTTTTTCAAGCTTCTTAAGTAAATCTACTATTTTGTTTTTTACAAGCACCTTAGTTAGGTATACAAATTTTCTGTTGTTTTTTATACTCATTACAGCTATTCTAGTGTTGTTTTATAAAACATATAAAGCATTTGTAATAAGTTTTATAATAGCACTTTTATTGTCTATATGGACGTATTCGTCCGAAGTTTATATTTTAATTAATGGCTTGTTACTACCAACTATTATTCATGTGTACCTGTTTACCATTCTTTTTATGATATATGGTGTGCGCAATAAGAAAACTAAATATGGAATACTAAATATAATATTGGTTATTCTATTACCCTTAAGCTTAGTGTTTATTGATACAGAGCTGTTTAATTATCAATTTTCTCAAGAGGTTAAAAGCACCTATGTAAATAATAATTTTCATGCGCTAAATGCCAATTTAGCTAAACTCTTTGGTGTGTACGATGATTTAAAGTTCTTTTTTTATGAAAAAATAGATTTAAAAATTCAAATATTTATTGCGTTTGCTTACATCTATCATTATCTCAATTGGTTTTCTAAGACAACAATTATAGGTTGGCATAAACAATTAACAACCATGAAAACAATAATTATTTTAAGTGTTTGGGTGATTATATTATGCAGTTACTGGTACGATTATAGATTAGGTTTAGTCTTATCAATTTTTTTAAGTGTAACACATGTTATGTTAGAGTTCCCTTTAAATATAATAACATTTAGAAGCCTATTTTTAAAAAAGAAAAATCCTGCTTTAAAATAATTATTTAGTTAAAACCGAAGACATACATTTTACAAATGTCGAAAAATCATGAGCAGTATTAAAGAGATGGCAAGACACTCTAATATAATTGCCTCTAAACGACACAAAAATGTTTTGCTCTTTTAATACCTGTTTTAAAACATTTATATCTAAACCTTCAGGTAATTTAATTCCGAAAAGATGATGAGTTCTATAATTGTCATCTTCAATTTTACAACCTAAAATTTTTAGCTCTTTTACAGCTTCCGCAGAAATAGTTTTGCAATACTCTTGGATTGCTTTTGGTGTCCATTCTATTATTTGCTTTAATGCAGCAATTTGCATTTTTACATAAATAAAGTTCCCACTTTCTCCAACTTGATAACGGCTTGCTAATGGTTTGTATTCTGGTTGGTAATTTGTTAAGTCAGCAAAGTTATCACTATCTAAACGGTTTGCCCAGTTTTCTTCTAGAGGTGTTCCGTTGTCAAAATGTTCTCCAAAATAGGCGTAAGCACAACCATAAGGTCCAAATAACCACTTGTAACCAGCACAAATTAGTGCATCTGGCTGAATCTCTTTAACCGAAAAAGGTAATGCACCAACACTTTGGCTACCATCGATAATTAGTAAGGCTTTGTGTTGTTTCGTTTTTTTGCTAATGGCTTTTAAATCGAATAAGCTTCCGTTGGACCAATGAATGTTTCCCATTGCAACAACAGCGGTTTTATTTGTGATTGCATTTAAAACGCTAGTGCTCCATTCTTCACCTTTAATAGGGCTAATGGTTTTAATTGTAGCATTATATTTATCTGCTAAATTTTTCCATGAATAATAATTACTTGGAAACTGCTCTCCAATTACTATAATCTCATCACCTTTATTTAAAGTAATATTATTTGCAACTGTAGCTATTCCGTAGGAAACGGAAGGCATAGTTGCAATTCTATTATAATCGTTTACATCTACTAATTTAGCGAACAGTTTTTTTAGTTCGGTTACAGGCTCAAAATAGTCTTTACCAGTAATAGTATAAGGTCTGTTTTTTTGTTTTAAACCTTCTAAACCTGCTTCGTAAATAGATTTAAATGCTGGAGATTGCGCAGCAGTATTTAAATAAGTTATGTCCTCAGGAATATCAAACAAGTGTTTTTGATGTTGTAAAGTCATATTTTATCAGATTTAAAAAAAGCCTCTATAAAGAGGCTTAATTATTATTCGGTTTTTTGCTAAATCCAGCTTAGCTGGTTATTTAAAATATGAAAATGTATCACCATCTTCAATCTTTAATAATGTTTCATAAATTAATTTAATCACATTTTCAACATCGTCTCTATGTACAGTTTCAACAGTAGTATGCATATAACGCAACGGTAAAGAGATTAATGCAGAAGCAACACCACCATTACTATACGCAAAAGCATCTGTATCTGTACCAGTAGCACGAGAACAGGCTGCACGCTGAAAAGGAATTTTCTTTTCGTCTGCAGTATCTGTAATTAAATCACGTAATTTTTGTTGCACAGCAGGAGCGTAAGCAATAACTGGACCTTTACCAATTTCTACTTCACCTTGTACTTTCATATCAATCATTGGAGTAGAGGTATCGTGTGTTACATCTGTAACAATAGCCACGTTAGGTTTAATAGTTTCGGTAATCATTTGTGCACCACGTAACCCAATCTCTTCTTGTACAGCATTAGTTATATACAATCCAAAAGGAAGAGTTTTCTTATTCTCTTTAAGTAAACGTGCAACTTCAGCAATCATAAAACCACCCATTCTGTTATCTAAAGCACGACAAACAAAATTGTTTTTGTTTAGGATATGGAATTCATCTGGATACGTAATTACACAACCTACATGCACACCAAGCGCTTCAACTTCTTCTTTAGTTTTGCAACCACAGTCTATAAAAATATTATCTGGTTTTGGAGCTTGTTCTTTTGCCTTACTTCTTGTATGTATTGCTGGCCATCCAAAAACACCTTTTACAATGCCTTTTTTAGTATGGATATTTACCACTTTACTAGGTGCAATTTGGTGATCACTACCACCATTTCTTACCACATAAATTAGCCCTTTATCACTAATATAGTTTACATACCAAGAAATCTCATCTGCATGACCTTCTATAACTACTTTATATTTTGCTTTTGGGTTAATAACACCAACAGCAGTACCATATGTATCTGTAAAAAACTCATCTACATAAGGTTCTAAGTAATCCATCCATATTTTTTGCCCATCCCATTCGTAACCTGTAGGTGAAGCGTTGTTTAAATATTTCTCTAAAAAGTCCATAGACTTTTTGTTAAGTATGCTCTTTTTTGCCATTGTTTTTAATTTTGTACTAAAATAACAATAATCGCAGTTATTTAATAGTTAACAAGAGTATAATTATTAATTTTGTTGCAGAAGCTTGAAACTATTTTTTGGAACGGTTTTAGCATAATATTTTATATGAAGTATATTTTACCACTTTTATTAGTGTTTCCGATGTTAATTTTCGGACAAACTCTAGAAATAGAACAAGACTCTACACATGTTGAATACATGATTGTTAAGGGAGATTCTATACCACGTGAAGCAATAAATCTTGACGAAGTTATGCTGTTGCACAAACTTAAATTCGATAGTAAAGAAAACAGAAGGCGCTATTATATTTTAAAACGAAAAACCATAAAAGTTTATCCTTACGCTAAAATGGCAGCCGAAAGACTAGACTCGTTAACCAAGCAATTAGCAACTTTAGATTCTAAAAGAAAACAGAGACGTTATGCTAAGAAAGTTCAAAAATATATTGAAAATGAATTTTCTGCCGAATTAAAAAAAATGACCAGAACCGAAGGTCAAATTCTTATAAAACTCATTAACCGGCAAACAGGAGAAACGGCCTTTTCTTTAATAAAAGAGTTACGCAGTGGCTGGAGAGCTTTTTGGTTTAATAACACAGCTTATTTTTTCGATATTTCTCTAAAACGTGAGTTTGATCCAGAAAATGAAAAAGAAGACTATTTAATTGAAGACATCTTACAACGTAATTTTCAGAATGGTGTTTTAAAAGAACAGAAATCGGCTTTAGACTTAGATTTTTACGAGCTTAGTAATAAATGGTTAAACGATGGTAAAAAGTCACCAGAAACCAAACAAAAAACCTAAATCTTAAATGCGCATACAAACTCAACGCGAAGAATTCTGGAACACCATTACACATGGAGTAGGAGCTATTTTGGGAATTATTGCCTTAGTATTATTTATACTTAAAGATACAGAGAAAACAAGCTATAGTTTATTTAGTGTTATTGTTTACGGTATCTCTATAATTGTTCTTTTTTCGGCGTCTACAATTTACCATTATGTTAAAAGTGAAAAGTATAAACATACCTTTAGAATTATAGATCACATAAGTATTTATCTGCTTATTGCAGGTACTTATACACCAGTGCTATTAATAAGCTTAGAGCAAAGTTTAGGTTGGATATTATTTGCTGTTGTTTGGGGAATTGCCGCTTTTGGTGTGGTTTTAAAAATATTCTTTACAGGCAGATTTAATGTGTTCTCCACACTCTTGTATCTAGTAATGGGTTGGTTAATTGTTTTCGATTTTTCTGAATTAAAAAATACAATGCCACCAGAAGGTATTACATTATTAATGCTTGGTGGTGCATCTTATACTATTGGCATTATTTTTTATGCACTTGAAAAGAAATTATTTTATCATGTTATTTGGCATTTGTTTGTACTTGCAGGTGCTATTTTTCACTTTTTAATGGTGTACTTTTATGTGGTTTAGAGGTGCTGGATTTTAGTTTCGTTTAACGGTTAGTATATGAAAAGTAGGCGATTTCGAAGCACTAAACTTTCGGTTAAGCACAAAGTTTGATATAATCCGTAAACTTTGAATTTAGTACTATTTCGCCTATTTTTTATATACATTGTTGTGCGTTCGGCTTTTTTAATTCCCAAGTAGTTTAGGTAAATAATCTAAAGCTATTGGGTCACGTTCTTTGAAATATTTTTGTGCATTTGTCTGAATCCAAACCTCAATAACGTATTTCCTAAACATCGGTAGCGCATCAATAGTGTATTTCCTTGTTGGTTGGTCAGGTCTTCCGTCGTCAAAAGAATGGTCGTAATATTCCCAAGAATCTTTATGTTCAGAGTCAATCTTTTTAAGGTAGTTAGAAAACATTCTACCTACTGAAATATCTGGCATTATCATTTTTCCATTTTCTGCTTTATTTGGTATAGTGTAACCAACTTTTTCGAGTTCAGAATACAATATTGTAAACAATTCACTTACAACTGAAAAATGTTTGTGTAACTCTATTTTATTAATATTTCCTAAATATCTTTTATAGAAGTTAGGAACTTGAGCTCTGTCTATTTTTCCATAGAAACCTTTTTTCCTAATTGAAGGAATTACCTCTTCAAATAACCACTCTTCGAACTTTTCAGCTGATGGTAATTTAGATTTAATAATTAACCTATAAACATTTGGCTCGTTGATTAAAGTTAATTGACTACCTGTATCAGATTTTAAGCTATCGTGTTTCACGATACCTTTAGGTTTACAGTGTCTTGATATAGCGTCAGGAGCATTTTTATAACCTAAAGTTTTAGCAACATCCGTAGCTACGAACCAAATTTCACCTTCAATTTCTACGGTTCTAATTTCGTTAAGCATTTGTTCTCCTTCGGGTTCAAATTTGAATATTTCTACTTGCATAAATTTATTTTAAAGTTCTTTTTCATTTTTAGCGGTATTTTTTTCAGCTGACGCACAATGTTTCATTGATAAAAAAGCGTTTCAATGTTTTTTATCAGATGTTAAACGAAGGTAGCGGAAATATTTTTGAAAGTCAAGCTTGTCAATCCTTCAAGTAGAACCACTTAATACTTCTAAATAATCTGTTTAAGATTATCTAGCATTTTTGCAGAGTTGACATACTTTTTCAAGCGATTATTAATTTAACTGACATAGTTGCTGATTAAATTATACGGCTATAATTTATTTTATAACAAGCCATAATGGCTACAGTTGCCTATTATAAGAGGATTACAGAGCTTTTATTTAGATTGAACGTATATGTTATCGATTTGTAAACCATCATTTTAGCTTTTTGGCGTGATTTTGGCACAAACTGAAACTATAAGTTTAAACTAAAATAGTTTTGTGTAATAATTATGCAAAACGTATTTTTTCAAATTAAAGAATAGAGTATGAGTCAAGTAAAAGAAAACAGTACAGTAAAAGTAAATTATACAGGTAAATTATCTGACGGAAAGGTTTTTGATACGTCTGAAGGAGAAGCACCAATAGAATTTGTTTTAGGACAAGGAAGATTAATTCCTGGTTTTGAAAAAGGTTTAATTGATATGAAAGTAAACGAAAAGAAAACCATTACTATTCCTAAAGAGGAAGCATATGGAGAGGTTAATAACGATTTGCTTCACGAAGTAAAAAAATCTGAGCTTCCACAAGATATGGCTCCAGAAGTAGGCATGGGACTTGTTTCTAAAGCTCCAGATGGTCAAGAAATGAATTTATTAGTTGTAGAGGTAAAAGAAGAAAGCATTGTTGTAGACGCAAACCATCCTTTGGCTGGTAAAGACCTTGTTTTTGATCTTGAAGTTGTAGAGATTAATGAAACTGTAATTACTGAATAAAGTAATTATATATTTTAAATAGTATTAAAACAGCCTTTGTTAAACAAGCTTTAACAAAGGCTGTTTACTTTTATAGGTATAACATTACGAGAGTATACCTTTTTCTTAAGATGCTGCGCAACTGCTTTATGCTTTCAAGAAATCTTCATGCTCATAATAAAAGGCTTCAAAAGCACTCATTTTTTCGTTTAAAAACACCATAACTTCTTGCCAAGTATTTTTATTGTGGATAGATACTTTATAACCTAAAGGCACGTATATTCTAGAGATTTCTTTTCCGTTATCGAGAAAATATTCTTCTTCATAAATAGCTTCTGGCAAAAACTCTGTAGTTAATATGGATTTTACTTGTTGTAGTTTCTCCCAGTAGTTAATACGGTTCTCTAAATCGTCTTCTAAATCTAAACTTACGTGAGCTGTTTTATTATCGAAATGAAATTTGAAACTAAAACCTTTTATTTTGGTGTTGTATAAAACCCATTTTGTTGGAAAGGATTTCCCAAAACTGGTCCAGAATAGTTGTTTTATTTGTCTTGATTCTTCTTTGCTAAACACGTTTTCAAGTTTATGGTTAATAATTTATTCTGTTGTCACTTCGAGTAAATTGTTGAAGCATGAAACAATTTGTATCTAGAAGATTCAGTTAATTCGCTTGTTCTTGATATTTCACTCTTTCAGGCTGTTTTGTCATTACTGCTAAAGCAGGAATCCATTTTAATCTAGAGTCCTGCTTTCGCAGTAATAACAAGTAACTAAATAAAATAAGCAATTATAATAGCACTAATAATAGTTAGTAACTTAGTAACATTAAAGGTGTGTCCTTCATTACTTTCAAATAAAATAGTAGTAGAAATATGTAAAAATATACCAATAACTATAGCCGAAATTTGAGTGTAATACGTTTCGAAAAAACTAAAATTTGCAGATAAAAAGACTCCTAAAGGAGTCATTAAAGCAAACAGTAAAAGAAAGGCTAACGATTTACTCTTAGGCATTTTAGAAGCCAAAAAGAATGTCGATAATATAATAGCCACTGGAAGTTTATGGATAATAATGCCATAAATTAAGTTGGTATGACCTTCTATTGGCAATCCTTCTAAAACACTATGAATGCTCAAACTTATAAATAATAACCAAGGAAATCCTGTTGTGTCTTTACTAATGTGTACATGACCATGCTCTGCACCTTTAGAGAAAAATTCTAAGATAATTTGCAACAGAATACCCAACATTATAAACAAACCAACATCTTTATAATTGTTTTTATAAACTTCTGGTAAAAAATGAAAAACGGTTATAGATAATAAAAATGCACCACTAAAAGCAAGTAGTAATTTTAAGTGTTTTGGTTGTTTTGGTTTTAGTGTAAAAACGACTATAAAACCTAAAACAACAGATATTATTGGAAGTATGATATTTAAAAGCATAGTTTACTTAAAAATAAGGATTAAACGTTCGGATGTTTTTTTATGGTATTTATTCAATTTATAATCTCCAAAAACATCAAGTAAATAGACACCTGCTTTTTCAAAAAGAGCTTCGAAATCTGCTAAAGTTAAAGCGCGAACGCGTTCTTGAAATTCAAATTCCTTGCCTTCAAAAGTAAAAGAAATGTCTTTTACTATATAGCCATTTTCTACACGACGTTTCTGGTGGAAGTCTATACCTTCAACTGTCTTAGTGTTTTCTTCAACTAAATTATCAATTATATATTCACTGTTTAGAAAATCGATAACACCAAAACCATATTCGTTTAAATCTTCTTTAATCGCTTTTATAGTGTTGAGATTATCTTCTTCATTTTCAAAATATCCAAAACTAGTAAAGAGGTTAAACACAGCGTCAAATTGTTCTGGGTATGGTTTGCACATATCGTGAACATTAAAATGTAGCGTATCGTTTTCAAACTGTTTTGCATGTGTTATGCTATTTTTAGATAAATCTACTCCTGTAACATTAAAACCTATTTTATTTAAATAAATGGCGTGTCTACCTTTTCCACAAGCAAGATCTAATATTTTACCATGTTCTGGAATGTTTAAGTATTCGGTAAGATTATACATGAAGTTTTCGCCTTCTGCATAATCTCTATCTTTATATAAAATATGGTAGAAAGGTGTATTAAACCATGAAGCATACCAAGTTGTGTCGTCTTTTAACATATTTATTTCCCATGAAAATGAGAATCTGATTTTAGTTTATTACTTGTTCGAACAAAAATAGAGTATTTTTGCATTCTATTAGACGAAAAGAATGGAAGATAATTTCAAAATGGTGGCCAAAACCTTATTTGGTTTTGAAGAAATATTAGCAAATGAGTTAACGCAACTTGGTGCTATGGAAGTAAAACAAGGTGTTAGAAATGTTAGTTTCTCTGGAGATAAAGGCTTTATGTATAAAGCTAATCTAGGTTTGCGAACAGCAATAAAAATTTTAAAACCTATTAAGACGTTTCGTATTAATAATGAGAAAGATTTGTATACCAATATCTATAAAATGGATTGGAACGAACATATGAAATCTTCTGGAACATTAGCGGTAAGTGCTACGGTTAATTCTACTGTTTTTACGCACTCTCTGTACATAGCTCAAAAAACAAAAGATGCGATTGTAGATAAGTTTAGAGATGAAACTGGCGAGCGTCCAAATGTAGATTTACGTTTTCCAGACTTGAAAATTAATGTGCATATAGATCGTACGGTTTGTACTATTTCTTTAGATACTTCTGGAGAATCTTTACATAAACGTGGTTATAAAACGGCAACTAATATTGCACCAATAAACGAAGTTTTGGCAGCTGGATTAATTATGCTTTCTGGTTGGGATGGGCAATCGGATTTTATGGATCCAATGTGTGGTAGTGGAACTATTTTAGCAGAAGCTGCAATGATAGCTTGTAATATACCTCCAAATTTAATGCGTAAAGAGTTTGCATTCGAACGTTGGACCGATTGGGATGTTGATTTATTTGAAAAAATAGAAGAATCTCTATTAAAGAAAACTAGAGATTTCCACCATAAAATAATTGGTTATGATAAATCGCCAAGTGCAGTTACTAAAGCGATAGACAATATAAAAAACGCACATTTAGACGAGTTAGTTTCGATACAGCATGAAGATTTCTTTAAAACCCGAAGAGGAGGAGAAGGGAAGTTACACATTGTTTTTAATCCGCCTTATGGAGAGCGTTTAGATATTGAAATGGAGAGTTTTTACAAGGAGATTGGAGACACTTTAAAGCAAGGGTATCCAAATACTGATGCTTGGTTTATTACTTCTAATTTAGAAGCAATAAAACATGTAGGATTACGTCCTTCGCGTAAAATAAAATTAATGAATGCGAAACTTGAATCTCGTTTATTAAAGTATGCAATGTATGCTGGAAGTAAAAAAGGGAAGTATATGGATAATGATTAATTGATTGTGATAAAAAATTTAAAAGAAAATTTAAGATCAATACTTCGTTTAACTCTAATTATGAGTTTTCCGTTATTGGTGCTTATGCTTTTAGGTTTTTTTATAATAACTCATGCTAAACAGTTCTTTAGAGAGCTTGGTGCTATATTTTTACTAACAACTATATTTGTTGGAATTATTTTGCTTTTTAATAGCACTAAATTTAAGAAAGTGCTGTTGTTGTTGTTTCAATTTTTACTTGCTTTTCTTGTTGCATTTAAGCTTTTTTTCTATTATACTTTTGGTGTAAAGCCAACAGCTTCAGCCATTTTTGTGATTTTTGAAACGAATGCTAATGAGGCCTCAGAATTCTTTTCGAGTTATTTTAATTTTTCAATTTTTCCAATACTAATTTTAAGTTTTTCGGTTTTTGTTTTTCTTGTTATTGGGTTATTTTATAAATCGAAAGTCTTTCAGTTTTTATATTTAAAAAAGTTACCTATACTATTTAAGTCTGCAATCATTTTATTAATAATTAGTTGTGGCTTTTTGCTTAAACGCTCGTTTAATGAACAGAGTGTATTATTGACTTTATCTCATTCTATTCAAGAATATAATAAAGCAAAAAATTACTATAAAGAACATTTGGCAAAGCCAGAAAGTGAATCTATAAAAATAATTTCTAAAAATGAAAAACCTCAAATAGGTATTGTTGTTATTGGAGAATCTACTTCTAGATGGCACATGCAATTGTATAATTATAACAGAGAAACAAATCCTTTGCTTTCCAAAATGAAAGATGAGCTTTATGTTTTTGATGATGTAATTGCTCCAAATGTAATGACTATTAAATCGCTTGAAAAAGCACTTACACTTTCTGATTATAACAATCCAAAAATTGAAAATAATTTTTCAGTTGTACAATTAGCAAATGCAGCAGGCTTTGAAACATTTTGGATTTCTAATCAACAACCTGTTGGTTTTACAGAAAGTACACCAACAATAATAGCAACAGCAGCTAAGCATAAGCGTTTTTTAGCTACAGATAGTTATTACTACAGTATTCATGATGGATCTTTAGTTCCAGAAATTAAAAAGGCATTAAACACTAAAAGTAATCGTAAACTAATATTTGTACATTTAATTGGAACTCACAGATTATACTCGAAACGTTATCCAAATGAGTTTAATTATTTTGAGGGTGTCAACGAACGCACAAAATATAAAACAGAATATTCTAAGACTAAAGTAAATGAATATGATAATGCAATTAGGTATAACGATTTTGTTGTTAGCGAAATTATTAATCTAGTAAAAGAAGCGCATAAAAATAGTTTTGTAGTTTATTTTTCGGATCATGGAGACGATGTTTTCGATACGCAAGATTTTGTTGGACATTACGGTACTAAGATGTCAAAACCAATGTTAGATATTCCTTTTTTCTCTTGGTTTTCTAAAGACTATTTATTGGCTAATAAAAAAATAGATTCATTAAATAATTACAGTAATAGAAAATATAATACTGAAGATTTTATTTATAGTTTTTCTGATATTATAGATGTTGAATTCGAAGGTTTTGATGCTTCTAAAAGTATTTTTAATTCTAATTTTAAAGAAAAGCAACGGTTATTAAGAGGTGGTTTAGATTACGATATTTGGAAAACAACAAAGGCTGATGAAGATTAATAACGTATTATCTAAAAAAGATACAACAGCTATAAAAGGTGTTGGTATATTATTAATTATTTGCCATAACTTTTTACATTGGATTAAACCAATGTTAGGTGAGAATGAGTTTAGTTTTAATCCAGTTTACGCACAAAATTTTATAGATAGTATTAATAGTAGTCCAATAAACATATTGCAGTATGTTATTGCATTTTCAGGACATTACGGCATACATTTATTTATTTTTATAAGTGGCTACGGACTTGCAATTAGCTATGCGAATTTTGATGTTAGTTATAAAGATTTTATAAAAAAAAGAATAGCAAAATTATATCCTGTTTTTACAATTGCACTATTAGCTCTATTTGTCTATAATTATTTAATTTTTAGAATGGAATTTAATAGCGATGTAGCTATAGACTTTTTAATAAGGTATTCACTGGTTGCTAACTTAATACCTAAAGAAGTCTTTGTTCTTAACGGTCCATTTTGGTTCTATTCTATGATTGTACAATTGTATTTACTATTTCCTTTTTTAATGATTTTACAAAAAAGAAACACGTATTTTTTATACATAATTGGCTTAGTTTCTTTTATTCTAATCTTTTGTTTTAATCAACAACTAACAGAATTAAACTTTAGTTTATATTATAATTTTATAGGACATTTTCCTGTCTTTATTTTAGGTATATTATATGCTGTAAAAGGCGCTATTTTTAATAAGTATTTAAAATGGTTTGCTTTACTAGGAGTAGCTATTATACTCTTGAGCCTTTACAATGTTTACTTTTGGTACTTATCTCATTTAAGTTTTATAGTACTTTTTCTATTCGTTTATTTAGCCTTTAAAAAGTGTCATTTTCCAAAGTTACTAACACGATTTATTCTTTTTACAGGAAGTTTATCTTACTACTTATTTGCAGTACATGGATTTTTAAGAAAACCTTGGGTGGGATTTGCAAACAAATTAGAATCTAATGTTATGAATTATGTGTTTTTAGCACTCTTTTTAATCGTAGCATATATTGCAGCGCTAGTTGTAAAAAAACTAGAACAATTGTATTTTTCTTATAAAAACAATAAATAATCCTTTTGTAGACGGTTAGTTTTTAACTTATTTTTCTTGTTTAGAAGTTTGTTTATCCTTCTTAAATATGGGAATAAAGTAAGAAATAGTATAGCCATATCCAACACCAAAATTTCCGCTGTCGTAAGTTTTATTAAAACCAGGAATGTGAAGATTTTCAAAACCATCTGGATTTTTATTAGATATTGTACTTTTTAATTGTGCGTTTATTCCAATAAATAGGTTGGTTAATACTTCTGATTTAATACCAATAATAAGTTCTAGCCAAGTTGCCGATAAACCGCTAAATTCCTGACTTTCTGTATTTGTTAATTGTGGTTGCCAGAACTGGTTTTGGTTGTAAACAGTATAACTGTTTCTAGTTTGCGAAAAGGTGCTAAAACCAGTTCTAAAACCGCTGTAAATCATGTTATTCATGTCTAGCCAATTGGTATACATGTTATAATCTACACCAACTTTAATATAACTACCATTGCCAGTCGCGCTTAAAAACTCTGTAGTTGTGGTCTTTTCTTCGTTACCTAGCTCTGCTGCGATATATAGTTTTTTTGTTAATCTAAAATCGCCATTAATTTCAAATCCAGAATAGTCATCGTCTGTTGCAGTGCGAATAAGTTTACTTAAATCTGTACCAACACGAAGCCCATATTTTTGGCTATATTTTATAGAATCTATACTAGTTTTAGTTTCTTCTTCTTGCGCACTAACAAATAGGCCGCAAAAGCATAATAAACAACTAGTGACGTATTGTATAGTGTATTTCATCTTCATTTATTACAGATTGGTTATCGTTTTCTGGTGCTGCAAATATCATCCAATTATCAGTACCAGCTTCTGGTGTTATAGTTAATAAGACGTTTTTATAAATAGTTTTATAGCCACAAGCACGAGAAACATAAATTTCTTCAGTGTCGTAAGTTATTGTTATTACATCTGGGTTACCTGTAATTGTACCATCAGTGTTAGCGTAACTTTTATAGACACGATATTTTGTTTCGTTAGCATCGGTTTTTAAAGGCAAAAGCATTTGATCTTCACTCGTAATACTATGATCATCATCAAGAGTACGTGTAGCATCATCAAAATCTTCAATACGAAGTCCTGCAACATTTTTAGTGTTATCTATTGCTGTAACATTTCTAAATTCTACTACCATTCTTGGAGTAGTAGGAGTATCTTCTGGACAAATATCATCGCGCTCGCAACTAAAAGCAATACAAACAAAGAGTAGCAGTAAGGTTATTATTTTTTTCATGTTTACTTTCCGCGAAAGCGGTAATATTATTATAAATTCATTTTCGCTAGACTAACCTTTTAACGTTTCTCTAAAAGTACAATATTTTCTACATGATGAGTTTGTGGAAACATATCTACTGCCTGCGTTTTTGTTACTTTATAAATGGCATCCATTAATTCTAAGTCTCTAGCTTGGGTTGCGCTATTGCAACTTACGTAAACTACTTTTTCTGGCGCAACGTTTAATATTTGTTTAACAACGTCTTTGTGCATACCATCTCTTGGAGGATCTGTAATAATAACATCTGGTTGTCCATGTGTATTTATAAATTCCTGGTTGAAGACGTTTTTCATGTCACCTACATAAAATTCAACGTTATCAATACCATTAAATTTTGCATTCTCTTTTGCAGCAGTAATAGCATCTGGTACAGACTCTACACCAACAACCTTTTTAGCTTGTTTGGCAACAAACTGTGCTATGGTTCCTGTTCCTGTATATAAATCGTAAACCAGTTCGTCTCCTTTTAAATTAGCAAATTCACGTGTAAGCTTATACAATTCGAAAGCTTGTGCAGAATTTGTTTGGTAGAAAGATTTGGCATTAATTTTAAATTTCAAGCCTTCCATTTCCTCAAAAATGTGGTCTTGTCCTTTATAGCAAATTACGTCTTGATCGTAAATAGTATCGTTAGCTTTTTCGTTAACAACATATTGTAAAGACGTTATCTGCGGAAAAGTCTCTGCTACATGATTTAATAACAACTCACGTTTTTCTTTATCTTCTTTAAAAAACTGAACCAACACCATTATATCTCCAGTTGAAGAGGTACGCAACATTAAAGTACGTAGTAATCCAGTCTGGTTTCTAGTGTTAAAAAACTCAAGACCATTTTCTATAGCAAAGTCTTTAATGGTATTTCTAATAGCGTTAGATGGATCTGCTTGTAAATGACATTTCTTTACATCTAATATTTTGTCCCACATTCCTGGAATATGAAAACCTAGAGCATTTCTATCGCCTAAATCTTCGTCACTTTGTATTTCATCAAGTGTTAACCAACGGCTATCACTAAAAGAGAATTCCATTTTGTTTCTATAAAAATACTGTTCTGCAGCAGCTTTTATAGGTGTTATTTCAGGTAATTCTATATGTCCAATTCTAATTAAATTATTGGTAACTTCCTTTTGCTTGTAAAATAGTTGATGCTCGTAAGCCATATCTTGCCATTTACAACCACCACAAACACCGTAATGTTCGCAAGCAGCTTCTGTTCTTTTATCACTTAGTGTATGAAAAACAGTTGCTTTACCTTCGTAATAAGCTTTACGTTTTTTAAATGTTTGTACATCTACAACATCTCCAGGTACTGCATTTGGTAGGAAAATTACTTTCCCATCTGGTGCTTTTGCTACCGATTTTCCTTTTGCTGCAGTGTCAAAAACTTCAACATTTGTAAAAACTTGCTTTCTTTTATTCTTTCTTGCCATGGTGCAAAAATAATAATAGCAGTAAATAAAATGTGTGTAAAATGAATTATCTTTAAAAAACTTCAAAATAAAATGAACCTTTTGCCTTTTTACACGTCTTTAGAGTATGCAAGTAACCAATATTCATAAGCGAAAGCTTAAGCTACCAAAAGATCAAGTAACTGTGTTATTTAAAACTTTAGCAACAAAAGAGGACAAGATTTGGCCTTTAGAAAATTGGCCAGCAATCCGTTTTAAAGAAACTCTTAAAGTAGGAGTAAAAGGAGGTCATGGAGGTATTCGTTATACTATAATTGATATTAAAGAAGGTAATAGTATAAAATTTAAATTCTCTAAACCAGATGGTTTTATTGGTACACACGAGTTTTATATTAAAGAAGTAGATGAAAACAGTACCGAAATAACGCATTAAATTAATATGAATACATCCACAATTAAAGCAATGTTGTTATGGATTGCGGTAGTACGTTGGTTACATGATGCACTTATTGAGGATGCTTTCGATAAAATAGAAAATAGTCATTCCGAAGAAAAAAAAGTAACAAAACACTCTATTTGGGTACATTTATTAAGAAACGCATATAAAAGGAAATCATTTAAAACAAAACAAGCATAATTGAAAATAAATAAACGTTTAGATGCAAGATTGGTCGAAGAATATCGATCTGGAAATCAAGAAGCTCTTGCTGCTTTGGTAAAACGTTGGCACCTTATTTTCTGTAACAAAGCTTTTTGGCTTGTTAAAGATGCAGATGCTTCAAAAGATATTGCGCAAGATACTTGGCAGACTATAATTAATAAAATTGATACTTTAAAAGATGTTTCTACTTTTGGTAATTGGGCTTTATGTATTGTCTATTCTAAATCTTTAGATGTGTTGCGTTTAAGAAGTGCAACATTGCATCAACAAAATGATGTTTCTAAAGAACAGATTGCAAATAATGAACTAGATGATGAAAAACTAGTAGTGAAAAATCAGCTTTTAAAAGCAATAAATAATCTTCCAGCGCAACAACAAATAGTTGTTAGGTTATTTTATTTAGAAGAATGCTCCCTTAAAGAGATTAGTAAAACATTACAAATTACTGTAGGAACAGCAAAATCAAGATTGTTTTATGCTAGAGAAAAATTAAGATTAACATTAAAAAATAATAACTATGAAAAATAATATAGAAGCTATAGATCAATTAATTAAAGAGACACTATCTCAAGAAGAAGCAAAGTTTTATGATGATTTAGACGAACAAAATGTGCTAGGCATGATTTTCGGTTTATTTAAAGGAAAGAATAAATGGCTATTAGTAATGATGAATGTTATGACAGTAGTATTTTTTGTACTATTTATTTATTGTGTTATACAATTCTTCAAAGTAGAAGAGACAAAAGACCTCTTAAAATGGGGAATAGGAAGCATCATTTTTATGCTTGGTGTAAGTATGCTTAAGATTTTTGCTTGGCAACAAATGGACAAAAATGCCATTCTAAGAGAATTAAAACGATTAGAACTACAAGTATCTTCTTTAACAGGTAAAATAGATAGCAATAATCACAATTTTAACAATTGAAATAACAAATACGCGAGCAATTGTGCTAGTTACTAAATTAACTTCTACATCCATCCCAATAATTATCGATAAAAAGCATAAGAGAAAATAAATGAATAGAAAATTTACAATTTTTATTTTATTAATATAAATAATCATTAATTTGCAAATTCTTAGGGATGATTTCTTTCCCACGCTGAATTTTCGACGCTTCGAAAGGATAAAGGTAGATAAGGAATGGATATTTTATTCATTAATTAAACACATTTAAAATGGCAGTTTTAGAACAATTAACATCGCAACAAGCGATGGATTTAGAAAACAAGTATGGAGCGCATAATTACCATCCGCTTCCAGTAGTATTAAGTAAAGGTGAAGGCGTTTATGTTTGGGACGTAGAAGGAAAGAAGTATTACGATTTCCTTTCGGCTTATTCTGCAGTAAACCAAGGACATTGTCATCCAAGAATTATTGAGGCAATGACAAATCAAGCTAAAACATTAACCTTAACTTCTCGTGCATTTTATAACGATATGTTAGGTAAGTTTGAAAAGTACGCTACAGAAACTTTTAACTATGATAAGTTGTTACCAATGAATACTGGTGCAGAAGCTGTAGAAACGGCATTAAAACTATGTAGAAAATGGGCATACGAAGTAAAAGGGATAGATGAAAATGAAGCTGAAATAGTTGTATGTGAAAACAATTTTCACGGAAGAACAACTACAATTATCTCTTTTTCTAACGATCCTGTTGCAAGAAAAAACTTTGGACCATATACTAAAGGATTTATAAAAATTGAATACAACAACCTTAAAGCTTTAGAAGAAGCACTTTCTGGTAACAAGAATATTGCTGGTTTTTTAGTAGAGCCTATACAAGGTGAAGCTGGTGTTTATGTACCAAGCGAAGGTTATTTAGCTAAAGCTAAAGCTTTATGCGAAAAGTATAACGTTTTATTTATTGCAGACGAAGTACAAACAGGAATAGCAAGAACAGGTCGTTTATTAGCAACTTGTGGAAATTGTTCATGTGTAGATAAGCATTGTTCTGGAACACCAGAAGTAAAAGCAGATATCCTTATTCTAGGTAAAGCTTTATCTGGAGGTGCTTATCCTGTATCTGCTGTTTTAGCAAATAATGCTATTATGGATGTTATTAAGCCAGGGAATCATGGTAGTACATTTGGAGGTAATCCTGTTGCTGCTGCTGTTGGTATGGCTGCTTTAGAGGTAATCAAAGATGAAAACCTTGCCGAGAACGCTCAAGTTTTAGGTGAATTATTTAGAGCTGAACTTTCTAAATTTAGCGAAACTTCTAACATTGTAAACGGAGTAAGAGGTAAAGGTTTGTTAAATGCTATTTTAATTAACGATACAGAAGATAGCGATACCGCTTGGAACATTTGTATGGCTTTAAGAGATAATGGCTTATTAGCGAAACCTACACATGGAAACATTATACGTTTTGCACCACCTTTAGTAATGACTAAAGAGCAATTATTAGATTGCGTGTCTATTATAACAAAGACATTAAAACAATTCGAAAAGTAGAATTATCCAATACGGTTAGACAATAGTGCTAACCTATAAAATAGAAAAAGCCTTTCAAAATAATTTTGAAAGGCTTTTTTATTTTAACAATGTTTTTATTTACTCTGCAGCAGCCTGTTCTTCTTGCATTTCTGTTAACATCTCCATATAGTTTTCTCTAAGCTCATCTAATTGGCCTGTTGAAACTAGGTAAATGTATGCGCCAGCTGTAATTACTCCTAAAATTAATCCAATAATTGCAATAATTTTGGCTGTTTTTACTTGTCCGTAATTACTATAACTCTCTGGGTTTTCAAGGTATTTCTTTTCATCTTTTTTTGCTAAAAATAGAGCAACACCAGATAAAACGATACCTCCAAATCCACTTGTACAGCAGCAACCAATAAATGATGTTATTCCTAAAATAATACTTATTAATGCGTTTGGTAGTTTTTGTTGTTCCATTTTTGTTAGTTTTTTAAATTATTTTCTTGACTATAAAACTAATAATAATAATTAAAACGGAAGCTATTGCAAGTCCATTAATAAGTTTATTTACATGTTTAAATTTATAAAAAAATGAGATTACTATTATAAGAGCTAAAGGAATAAGAGTATAAATAGCTGGATACATTTTAAAAGCAGCTATAAATTCGCCATGATACAAAAAAGAAAGGCTGCGTTGCATACCACAACCCATACACTCAAAACCAAAGAGTTTTTTGTTTAAGCAAGGTAACATGTATTGTTCTTGTAATATCATCATGCAGGCAAATGTAAAAAATATTCACAAAAAAAGCCGCTATTTAAATAGCAGCTTTTTTTTGTATTATTAGCGTAAGGATTACTTGTTAGCAATAATTACTTTTTTACTTATAGTATTGTTATTTTCTAAAGTTATAGTTGCAACGTAAACACCATCGCTTAAGTTTCTAGTAGAAAACTCGTATCTAGTAGTATTACTTAAATTTGTTTTTTTGAAAATTTGTTTTCCAGTAATATCCATTAATGCAACAAATTTTACTGTTAAATATTCTGGGTTAGCAACAACTAATTGAGATATTGTATTGTTTTGGAATAAAGAGAAATTAGAATTTGTAAATTCATCTGTAGAAAGTGCATTACTATCGTTAGTAAAAGTAATTTCAAAACGATCTGCGTATGTTCCTGTATCTAAATTGGTATCAAAATTTAATACCGTTAAATCATAATAAACATCAGCTACTTTATCGTGTAAGTAAATAGATTCGTCATTAAAATTTTGGACATCGTAGATTCTTACACGTAATGGCATGTCTACGTCAATGGTAACTACTAATGGTATTTTTAAATCAATATCATAAGCATGTGCTTGAGTAATATAAGGCATTGTACCATCAATAAAATAAGCATCTCTTGGATTTGGCGAATTATTGTTTGTTTCTAAACCATAATCGAATCCAGTTGTAGCCGAAGGCACAAAATTATGTAGTAATTGTCTAGTAATTTCGTTATTAAAATCCACATTTAATCTAAAACGTCTTATATCCTGACTTTGAGGTAAGATTTGATAACCTTCATCGCTATATTGAATCTCATTTGTAGTATCCGGTAGATTTTGAGTAGAAGAATTAGCATTACTTGTTCTAAAAAATTGACTCTCAGCACCAGATTCTTTATAAAAAGATCGATGTGCATTTTTAAAAGTTACTATACCAGTTGTGCCAGTTGCTCCTTCAATCATGAAACCTTGAGCAATTGGTAAATATCTACTAACAAATTTAGCAGTATTTGTACTTGTTATTGGAGGTGAACTAGTGTTTTCAAAACCATCATTTCCAAGAGTTACAAATGTTGCAGGTACATAAGACTCTATAAAACCACCCATTCCATCGTCATCAATTGTATAACTAGCATAACCACCAACATAATCTGTAAGATAATGTGAGTTAGCTGTTGGGTCGTGTTCCCAAAACAATAATGTTCCTAGCATATCTGATGAATTATCAGTATCATGAATAAATGCGTATGCATCTAAAGCAGAAGGATAAGGGTTTCCTACTAGAGTAAATTGTTCAGCTATAACATCTACATTTATGTCTCCAGTATTTGGTTTTCCAGCAAAATCGTATTGTTGGTCAAAAGAAGCTGTTGAGCCTTTCATACTAAATCCATAACCTGGACTTAATGAAGCTCCATTTCCTATATAATCCCAATCACTATATGTTGTTCCTGGACTGTAGCCATAAAGCCAATGATGGGAAATTGTTAATGGAGAAGAAGTACCATCGTGAGATGTACCTATTAATGCAGGAGTATTTGTTGTAGAAGTTACAACATCATTTAATACAGCTCCACTTGTAGCAACAAAACCTCTATTAGCATTATTATCTGAACCAACCTCTCCAACTGGAGATGTCCAATAATTATAGGCATAATTATTTACTGTTCCTTCTTGGTATACACTTAGTTTTCCTTGTCCAGAATTTCCTGTAGGTGTTCCAGAAACAGGACCATCGCCTTGTAAAAGCTGTCCTTCGTCCCTAAGGTAAATACGAGCACTGTTAGCAGTCCCTCCTCCTTCAAGTTTTATGTCGTCCTTAACGTAAATATACGTGCCTTTTACATAAACAAAACTAGTGTTTTTAACGCTAAGTTGAGCAAAAGAATAGGTGCAAATTAATAGTAATATAAGTGTGTTAAAGTAGGTTTTCATAATGAAATTTATTTAGGGGTAATAAATCTTTATTTGGGGTCACCTGCAAAGATAAAAAAAATATAAGTACTAACACCTTGATTTTTACACTATTTCAATGGTAGTTTATCGTGTTTATTTCTAATCATTCAGTTTGTTCTCTATTGAAAATATTTATCTTAGCCTTTTATTTAGAAAATGAAATATAAAAACACCATAAGCTACTGGCTTATTTTAATAGGAGGAAGCATCGCTATCTATGCAAATGCAAACGAAAAACAAAGTATTTTACTTTTGGTTTTGGGTATTTTTACTTTAATGTCTGGTTTGTTTATGCTTAATGCTTCATTGAGTAGTAAAACACCAAAAAGCGATTATGAAATTAACGACGAAGAAGAATGAGTTTTAAAATTGGTGATTACGTATATGTTTTAGATGAAGCA
This sequence comes from Lacinutrix sp. Bg11-31, assembly GCF_002831665.1. Classification (NCBI taxonomy): domain Bacteria; kingdom Pseudomonadati; phylum Bacteroidota; class Flavobacteriia; order Flavobacteriales; family Flavobacteriaceae; genus Lacinutrix; species Lacinutrix sp. Bg11-31. The sequence continues at coordinate 1,291,323 of NZ_CP025118.1, read as the reverse complement.
CTTTCTGGAAAAGTTATTAAAATAGTTAATTCTGAAATTACAATTGAAGACCATGATGGTTTTGAGCTGTCTTTTAGTGCTAACGAAATTGTAAAGAAAGAAGGAGATAGTCTTAGAAAAAGTGCTTTTAGTAGCAAGAGTATAAATCAAGTGCTTTCGGAAAAAGAATCGAATAAAAAAAGAACATTACCCAAAGTAAAACCTAAAGAACGCTTTCAACCAACAATGGAAGTCGATTTGCATTTGCATCATTTAGTAAAATCTGAAAGAAACATGAGCAGTCATGATAAAAAATTAGTTCAGTTAGATACAGCAAAACACAAGCTGGAGTTTGCTATGCAAAAGAAAATACAAAAAATTGTATTTATTCACGGTGTTGGTGAAGGCACACTAAAAATGGAATTAGAGTATCTTTTTAGACGTTATAATAACGTGAAATTCTATGATGCCGATTATAAAAAATACGGTCAAGGTGCAACAGAGGTTTATATTTATCAAAATATAAAACCTTACGATTAGCTAATTTTTCTAATTTAATTCTGGAGTTACAGTTCTAGAATATGTAGTTGTTAATGTCCCAAAGTCTATAAAATCTTGTGTTAAAATTGGTAATGTTACATTTGTAATATTTAGTGCTAATTGAAAACTTTGTTGTATTGTATTTGCTCTATATAATGTAGTCCCAGCATTATAACTATCAACTTCACTGTTTAAATAATCTGCTATTCCATTAGAAGAAATATCATTTGATGGATTTAAGTCTGGCGTAAGAAAACCTTCTTCATTTATAGTTAAAACACCATCCTCATCATCATCTGTATCTAAATAATTAGGTATACCATCGTTATCTGTATCTAAAGCCTGTGTTAGTTCAAATTCTGTCGAGAAATTAGGCATTTCGGTGGCAGTTAATACATTATCACCATCATCGTCTGCATCTATATAATTTGGTAAACCATCACCATCTGTATCATCATTTTCATAATCACCATCACCATCTATATCTTCAAATTCTGCAGGAATACCATCGTTATCATCTTCTGTTAATACAATAATGAAATTTGCAAATCCTGTGGTAGAGACATAATCATTTGTAATACTTAAGTTTGAAGGTGGAATTGCACTACAAAAAACATTGTCACTAATTGCATTGTTATATGTTCTATAATTAAAAGGATAAGTAGAAGTAATACTAAAACTAGGTTGAAAGTCAACTAAATTAACTAATAATGGATTATCAGAATCTATTGTTGTAGTAATTAATTCTTCTATAGTAGTATTTATTAATACAGAAAGTGATTCGCTTGGGTCTGTTTTTATTTTATAGCATACTAATTCACCACAACTATTAAAAGTATCTCCAAAATCTAATTCTGCTGTTAAAATATCACCATCGTCGCAACTTGTAAAAAGAAAAGCTAAGGCTAAAAAAGAAAAAATAATTCTCATAAATAGTAGATTAAGCAACAAAAATAACAGAATTAGTTAAATGATAACGTAGCTTATTGTAATTAATTTTATTTGGCTTATTTTTGATGCCTTGTAAAAACCTTTTTTCTTTTAAAACTAAGTGATTACAAGGATTAATAGTAAATATTAAAGTTTTCCCAAAAAAATGAAGCAAGTATATTTTGATAGTGCAGCAACAACACAATTAAGAACAGAGGTTGTAGAGAAAATGACGACAACCATGCATGAATGTTATGGTAATGCTTCTTCTACACATAGTTTTGGACGTACATCTAAATCTATGGTTGAGAGTGCTAGAAAAACAGTGGCAAAACAACTTAACTGTTCGGCTTCCGAAATTATTTTCACCTCTGGAGGAACAGAAGCAGATAATCTAGCGCTTAGAAGTGCAGTTAGAGATTTAGGCGTTAAAACAATTATTACTTCGCGTATAGAACATCATGCAGTTTTATACACTGTAAACCAATTAGAACACGAATATGGTATAATTGTTAAGTTTGTAGATTTAGATGAAGATGGACATATAAATTACTCACATCTTGAAGAATTATTACAATCGCCTAAAAAGAAAATGGTGAGCTTAATGCACGTTAATAATGAGATTGGTAACATTTTAGATATTAAACGTGTTGGCGAATTGTGTAAAGTAAACAATACATTATTTCATAGTGACACTGTGCAATCTGTTGGGCATTACGAATTAGATTTACAAGATATTAATATAGATTTTTTAGCAGTAAGTGCACATAAATTTCATGGACCAAAAGGTGTAGGTTTTGCTTTTATTAGAAAAAACTCTGGTATAAAACCATTAATTTTTGGAGGAGAGCAGGAGCGAGGAACAAGAGCAGGAACAGAAGCTGTACATAACATTGTTGGTCTTGAAGAAGCACTAAAGATGTCTTACATTAATTTAGTTGACGAACGTGCTTATATCACATCTCTAAAAAAATATTTTATTAATGCCATAACTGAAGCCTTTCCAGATGCTACTTTTAATGGAAGTTCGGCAAATCTTGAGAAAAGTACGTATACTGTTGTTAATGTTTGCTTACCAATTGCTCCAGAAAAGGCACCAATATTATTGTTTCAATTAGACTTAAAAGGTATTGCGTGTTCTAAAGGAAGTGCTTGCCAAAGTGGTAGTGCTAAAGGTTCTCACGTACTATCACAAATTTTATGTTATGAAGATATGCAGAAACCATCACTAAGGTTTTCGTTCTGTAAATACAATACTACCACAGAAATTGATTATGTTGTAGCTGTTTTAAAAGACTTTATGTAATTTCGCTATATGTTAAACTATACTACTTATTTACATAAAACAGCAACCGAATGGGTTACTTTTGTTCATGGAGCAGGAGGAAGCTCGTCTATTTGGTTTAAGCAAATAAGAAGTTTTGGCGCAAGTTTTAACGTTTTAGTTTTAGATTTAAGAGGTCATGGAAACTCCAAGCCAGGCTTAAAAGATGCTTTTAATTCTAAATATACTTTCGATTCTATTACCAATGATATTGTAGAAGTTATAGACCATTTAAAGATTGAAAAATCCCATTTTATAGGTATCTCTTTAGGAACAATTTTAATTAGAAATCTTGCCGAAAACCATCCAGAACGTGTGCAAAGCATGATTATGGGAGGAGCAATTATGAAATTAAACTTTCGCTCTCAAGTACTTATTAAATTGGGTGTTGTCTTTAAATCTGTGGTTCCTTATATGTTACTTTATAAGTTCTTTGCATTTATTATTATGCCAAGAAAAAATCATAAAAAATCACGTTTACTGTTTGTAAATGAAGCAAAGAAACTCTATCAAAAAGAATTTGTTCGTTGGTTTAAATTAACGTCGGAAATTAATCCATTACTTCGTTTTTTTAGAGCTAAAGATATTAAGATACCTACATTGTATGTTATGGGAGAACAAGATCATTTGTTTTTACCGTCTATAAAAAACATAGTGGATAAGCATATAAAATCTACCTTACTAGTAATTGAAGATTGTGGACATGTAGTTAATGTTGAGCAACCTGAAACTTTTAATGTACAGACTATTAAATTTATAAATAGTTTAACTTAATTTAACTCGTTTTGTTTTCTTAGTAACTCTGTCTAAATTCCTTTTCTACCGAGAAATTAATCAGATTCATAAAATTATCATGCACACCAAGTGTAGTATCTAATTTTAATTGATTAATAATCTCAATAATACGTTTTGCATCGAACTGCAAATCTGGAATAGAGATGTAGTTTTTAAATAACTGTCCAATCGTTTTATAATATAGCGCTTCGAAGCTGTTAAGATCTAAAGGCATTTTGTCTATATACTCATAATTATTTATTTGAAAAGACTCCAAAACCTTACCAACATAATCTTTATGTAATACTTGTTTTGGATTTACAATATTTAGCTCCTTAATCTCTGGATGATCTACAGCATATAAAATAGCTTTCGAAACAAAATCTACTGGCACAATATTAAGTCCACTTTCTTTATCAATCCAAATTCTAAAAGCATCTGTAAATTTCTTAGCATATTTATCTAAAAACATTGGCCAAGAATAGAAAACATCGAATTTTGGAGTTTCAAAAAAAGGTTTGTCTATCAAGCGACCACATATAATACTTGGCCTTAAAATTTGAGAAGCAATATTAATTTCTTCGCATTTTTTGATAACGTATTGTTCGGTTTCGTATTTAGATTGCTCGTAAGGATTTCTAAAACTACTAACATTATATTCTGAAATATTATCGTTTACCACTTCGTTCTGGATGCCAAAAGAATAAGCTGTGCTTATATAAATAAACCGATTAACACTTTCCGGGAGATTTTCTAAAAGTTGTTGTGTTGCTTTATAATTTTGCTCGTGTACAACAGTTTTAGAATTTGTAGCATGAGATAAATTAGTAGATCCTGCACAATGTATAATAGTAGAAAAATTACAAGCTTCTAGCTTTTCTTTTTTAATGCTTACAAGGTCTTCTGCAATTACTGTAATCTTTTCAAGACACTTTTCTACACTAATATTTTTTAGATAATCTGGCTTTGTACTATTATTTAAAACATTTAATAAACGTTTTTTAGCCGATAGTTTACTATCTCTAATAACTAAGTATAAATGGTCTTTAGAGTTCTTGGTAATGGCTTGTTTAAGCCAATCGAATATTACGTGACTTCCAACAATTCCAGTTCCTCCAGTAAGTAAACAGTTCATAGCTAAATATTAAAATTTATTAATGGCGAAGATACTCTATTTACTGTTGTTGAAGTATTTCTATTTGCTCTAATACTTTTTGTGCTTCAGCTTGCTTTTTTCGCTTTCTATTCTGTTATTTATAGATAGTTTATAAGATTATTCTAGTGAGTTTTTGTAAGAGTTTTGAATCTTGTTTAGTTTTACTTTTAAGATTTTTTTTAAACACTTTTATAACAAAATATGCTATCCAAAAAATACAGAATGTAAATAACGTCCTGGCATAAATGTAAAAGCTCCTGCAATAATTATTGCACCAAAGTAGAGTAAAATCATTTTACGTTTATGCGATTTTATATTTCCTTTTTTAATAGCAATATAAGCTGTTGGAACTGTGTAAAGCGTTAAAAAACTAAAGAGATGAATCCATCCAAAATGACTTAAAACCGTTGGTCCAACTGCAGCAGGCATAAATAATGTTACTAGAGCTGTAAACAACATAAGCAGCATGTACATTCTACCTAATACTTTATGTAATTGTGTTCCTTTTTTTAAAATAAGACTAATAGTTCCTAGAATAAAGGCAGGGAGCACTGTAAACAAATGCGTGAACATTAAAAACTCGTAAGACATGGTTTGTCGTTTAATTGATTACCCAAAGATGCCCACTAAAAATAGCAATTAAATAATAAAAGGATTGAAGTGTTGTAATTTGGTTATGAAATGTATTTAAGTCTATTTTTATAGATATACAATCAAAGGTAATTCAGGTCTTAAATCAAATATTTTTCCTTGAATGTTATTATCAAAATACAATTCCATTAAATATTCTTCACTATTTTTAATAGTCAAATTTTCAATTCCTTTTAGGGCTTTAATTGTTTCCGTATTAGAATTTAAGTCTTTTGAACTTATTATGATATTAGTGATTTTTTCTGCACCATTTGGATGCTTGTAAAATTCTCTCCAAAGTGCGTACTCTTGAGGAATATTTTTTAGTTCGGAGTAAAGTATTAAATCTTTCCGATTCGATTTCAGGATAAACAACAAAAAGAGAAGGTTCGTTTAGTATCGTTTTAGAGTTTTTAGCAGAATAAATGTTTTTGTTTTCGTCCATCCAATCTTGGTGATAACGAATTGTTTTAAAAGGAATTTTTGTTAGTTTATAATCCTTTAGTTTAAGAGCAATACTAAAAGGTGATGCTCCACTTTTTTTAAAGCTTGCTCTTTCCTTAAAATCTAATTCGCTATTTTTTTTATTGTTTAGCTCAAACTCTTTTTGGTTAAGAATAAAAATCAATTCAAGGTATCCGTTTAAGAAATTAAAATACTTTCCAGTAGTGCCTTGTCCCATATGAATTTGTGAAAGCGAATCTGGAACAGATTTAAATCCAATATTGGTTAGCTTTTCTTTAGTTTTTTTAGGGTTTTCTACCCAAACATTTAAATGATCAACAAGTAGGTTGGAGTTAGTGTTTTTTGTTATTTCTTTTTGCTTTACATCAACCTTTTTGTCCTTGCAAGAGCATAAGTTAAGCATTATAATTAAAACTAAAATGTGATTTTGTATGTTCATTTTAAGCGTACATGTATTAGTCGTAATACAACAAAAAAATGGTTGCTATATGATTATTATCAGGCCTAAATATGGTTAAGTCAAAATTGATTTTATTTTTCTTTAAAATATTAAAAACGCATCGTAGTCCTAACATTAAACACTCTAGGCGTTAAATAATTAGGTATTGCATATTGCCTTTTGCTATACACATCGCGAACCCAAGTATTGGTGATTGAGTTTTGTACATCGAAAACATTAAAGATTTCGAAACCAAAAGAAAGATCCTTAAATGGTTTTTTCCAACCATGATCAAATTGTTTTTTAGCATCTACAATTACAAACTGAAAACCAATATCTGCACGTTTGTAATCTGGTAATCTACTTTGGTATTGGTATTTATCTGCATAACTTGGCGAACCACCTGGTAAACCTGTATTATAAACTAAGTTTAAATACATTTTAAAATTTGGTAAATTTGGCACGTAATCTTGAAAGAGTGCAGCAAATTTTAAACGTTGATCTGTAGGTCTTGCAATATTACCTCTGTTATTAATGTTTTCTTCAGTTTTAAGATACCCAAAACTAAACCAGCTTTCTGTTCCTGGAACAAACTCACCATTTAATCGCATATCTAATCCGTAGGCATAAGCTGTTGCATTATTTTCGGCAGCATAACGAATACGTACGTTTTCTACTGTGTATGGATTAACGTCGGTAAGGTTTTTGTAATATAACTCAGTGGTTAGCTTAAAAGGTCTGTCGTTCATTTTAAAACTATAATCATTTCCTAATACAAAGTGAACCGATTTTTGAGCCTTTACATTTGGTTGTACAGTTCCACTAGCATCTCGTAATTCTCTATAAAATGGTGGCTGATAATATAAACCTCCACTAACACGAAACAACATATCGTTTTCCCAATTTGGTTTAATAGCAAATTGCGCTCTTGGGCTAACTACTATTTGGTTATCTCCAGTAACATTAGCATCTTTAACTTGCCAATTATGAGCACGAATTCCTGCATTGTACCAAACGTCTGCATCGCCTAAAGTAGAACGCTTACTCCATTGTAAATAGGCTTGTATTCTATTTATTTGTGTGCTATTTTTTGCTTGTACGTTTTGAAAAGCTGTAATAGGAAACGTATCTGGCTCGTATGGTTCTTGAGTAAAACCTCCAGAAGCTGGTGGATTTATAGAAAATCCTGCTGAGTCGATTACTTCCCATTCTATTAAACGATCTCTAATATCTTCTTTTGTATATTTTACAGACCATTTAATTTCGTTATCATTAATATCTGCTGTTCCTTTATGTTCTATAGTTGTAATTAAAGCATCTAAATCGTTTCGTCCATGATTTAATTGACCTCCAATACCTTCAGAAAATTCTACCTCTCCTAGATCCTCATCTCCAATATTACTGTTTACTTCTCCTAAGCGGTATTGTGCCAAAATATCGAAGTGTTCTTCTTCTGTAGTATGGTATGTTGAAGCTACTAAGCCTAAATTCACTTTATCGTTTAACTCGTAATTAGCTTGTAAAGCACCAAAAAGTGTTTGGTAGCTATCGCGTTCTTGTCCTTCGTAAAAGACTAATAAAGCTAATGGATTATCTAAAGTTCCAAAATTGGTTTGTCTAGTTTGTGGTTCGTAATTGTATTTGTTAAGCGAAGCGTTTCCGAGGAAACTCAATTCTAACTTATCTGTAAAACGATACGTTAAATAGGTTTGCACATCTGCAAAAACAGGATTGTAGTTGGTTTCTGTTTCTTTTGCTTGTACTAAAAGTGAATTATCACGATAGCGCAAACCAGTTATGCTTGTAAATTTAGAATCTTTACTTGCTGTTTCTACAGCTACGCTTCCGCCAAGTAAGCTTAAATCTGCAGCTACTGCAAAATCTTTTGGTCTTTTATAAGTAATGTCTAAAACCGAAGATAATTTATCTCCATATTTTGCTTGAAAACCTCCAGCAGAAAAATCCACATTTTCTACTAAATCGCTATTTATAAAACTTAAACCTTCCTGTTGTCCGGAACGCACTAAAAATGGTCTGTAAACTTCTATACCATTTACGTAAACAAGATTCTCGTCAAAATTTCCACCACGAACAGAATATTGCGTACTTAATTCGTTATTACCACTTACGCCTGGTAATGTTTTTAGTAAATTCTCTACTCCAGCTTGAGCACCAGGGATTTTTATTAATGTCTCAGGATCTATATTAACAATACCTTGTACATCTTTTCGTTTTCTTCCGTTAAGAATAATCGTTTCAATTTGATCGACATCTGTTTTTAAAACAGGATTAAATTCGAAAAACTCACCATTCTTTAAGTTAACAGTTACTGTTACATTTTTATGTGATACATGAGAATATACTAAAGTAATATCTGTATTTGCAGGAATAGATAGTTGGTAAAAACCATTCTCGTTAGTAGATGTTCCTGTGGTTTGTGTTTTTACATTTACTGCTTGAAGCGGAAAATTACCTTCGTCTAAAATAACACCATTTACAGTTGCGGTTTGTGCTAATGCGTAGAGTGGAAGTAGTAAGGTTAATAGTTTAAGGAAGTTAGTTTTTGTAGTCAAGGTTGTTTTTTTATTTGTTTGCCAATCTGTACTTGTTGAAAATTTTTAAAGCTTATAGTTAATAAGCATTTCCAGAAGCTCAACGTGACGATATGTTTTTATTTCCTAAAAAAAGTAGTTTCAAATGTAGTATTATTTCCTACATTATCTGTTACTATTACTTTTAATTTATTTTTGGTTTCTGTTACAACAGCATCGTTAAAATCGTAAGTTAAGATTTTCTTTTTATAATTGTATTCCATTAAAATCCATTTGCCATTTACAGTCGCTCTATAGCTCGAAAGACCTGTACCTACATCGTTAATTTTTACTTTTAAATAACGGTATTTACTAAGCCAGCTGCCATCTTTAAAATTTACAGCTTTAATTGTAGGAGCAATGGTGTCTCTTGCTAAAACGTAGGTTCCTAAATCTTTAGTATATGTACTAAGCGTATTTCCTTTCCTTTTTGTTGTAGAATAGCTTGGCCAATCATTCCAGCCTATTAATTCGGCTATATATAATTGTTTTAAATCTTCTTCATTAAAATCGCTAATATCGTAAGAAATAGTAAAGCTTTTTTTAACGGGAAGTATTGGTTTGTGCAGTGTAAGTGTATCATTTTTAACACTAAAATCTATAAAAAAGCTATCGTAAAAGGTGTCTTTATAAAAACCGACTTTAAATTTATCTTGTTCTAATTCGGCTTCCAGATCGTGTTGTATGTAATGTTGCGTAGTCACTTTTTCTTCAACATCGTTAGGTAATTTAACGTCGCCTTTAATTGTAATGTCTAAGTTGGTTTCGTTGCCTTTAAAGTCGCTAATTTTAGCTTTGTAGACTGAAGCTGTGCTGTCGTAAATAGTAATGTAACCACTGTCAATAATATTATCGTACAAACTTAACGGATTGTTTTCTTCAATAAATAGCTTCTGAAGCCTTTGTTTTTCGGTTTTAAAATGAGAGTAATCTATTAAGCGGTTTAGGTGTTTTGTTTCTGCAAATGAAAAACGCTTGAAATCTATTTCGAAATTCTGAACACCATTAAAATAGGTAGATATATTATACACACCATTTTTGTTGGCAGCCAAATCTTGCCTATCTACAGTCTGTACAGCAAAACCAATAGTACCAAATGCTTTTAAATCTTCAATTTTATAATCTCCATTTTTTTGAGGAATCACACGAAGCTTTTGTTTTTTGTTCGAGCCATTAACATGAGAGTTGTCTCCAATTGGATAGGCGTAAACGTTGGAAATAATAGGTTTTGTAGTGTCTTTAACATCAACACCAAAAAGCATTGGGTTAATTGGTCTTTCGGCATTATCACGAATTTCGAAATGCAAATGCGGACCAGAAGAGCTTCCAGTGTTTCCAGAATAAGCTATTATTTCTCCTTTTGTAATTTTTAGTTCTTCAGAAGTTGGGAAAACTTCAATTTCAAAAGATTCTTTCTCGTATTGTTTGGCTTTAATATATTTTTCAATAGCAGGACTAAATTTTTGTAGATGAGCATAAACACTTGTATAACCATTAGGATGTGTGATGTATAAAGCTTTTCCGTAGCCAAAGTGAGCAATTTTTATTCTGCTAACATAACCATCTGCAACACCATATACTTTTAAACCTACTATTTGCTTAGTTTTAATATCTAAACCAGAGTGGAAGTGGTTGGAGCGCAACTCGGCAAAAGTTCCAGCCAAAACAATATTAATATCTAAAGGTGATCTAAAATAGTCCTGAGGATATTCGTTTTGCGAAAAAACAGAATAGCTAATTAGGAAAAATAAAAGGAATTTGCGCATATGCATTATTTATGTCGATTTTTAGTATTATCGAATAGTAGCGAATTTTGATATAGATGCTAAAATATACAATTGATTATTAATAGCAAAGACAAAATCAAAGACCAAGCCATTGTATTGGTTTTTTGTGGTTTAAATTTTAATAATAAAAAGGAAAGCCTATTTTAAATAATTTGGTACTCTCGAAGCTTCGGAACCAAATTATATATAGTTGATAAATTGAAATATTAATGGTTTTTTTAAGCTTCAAATAGATTTTATATTTGTAATTTTATAATGCAAAAACCGTGAATTTGTTACTTTTTATCTTTTATTGATTTTTAAGAGTGAGTTAAATGTAAAGTCAAGCCATAGTATTGGTTTTTTGAAGTTTAAATACTGATAAGTTGAATTTAGTGTTTTTATTTTAAATTTTATGAAAAAACAATTGTTAAATAGGTTGTGTTCTGTTAACTTTGTAGGATAAGTATTGATATTTGTAGATGAGTAATATAGAGGATATTGTAGATGCTTTAGATAAAAAAATAAGCAAAGTCCTGCAAAACAATGATGTTTTAAAGGAAACTAATTTAAAATTATCTCAAGAACAAGCACAATATCACAGTACAATAAAAAACCAAGAATTAGAAATTAAAGCTTGGAAAGATAAGTACAATACACTCAAAATGGCCAATACAATACTTGGCAGTGATGAAGATAAAAGAGAAACAAAACTCAAAATAAACGCATTAATAAGAGAAATAGATCATTGTATTGGTCAACTCTCTGAATAATGTAACATAGCAACTTATGGCAGAAATGCTTAAAATAAAGCTTTCGATAGCGAATAGAGTATATCCTTTAACAATTCCACCAAGTCAGGAAGAAGGTCTACGAATAGCAGCTAAAAAGATTGAAGCTATGATAAAACAGTTTGAGCAAAGTTATTCTGTTAGAGATAAACAAGATGTTTTAGCCATGTGTGCTTTACAATTTGCATCTCAAGTAGAACAGAAGACTTTAGATAAAGAACATGTAAACGAACACGTGGAAGAAAAGTTAAACGCTTTAAACCAAATGCTAGATTTACATTTAAGTTCGTAACGTTCTTATAAATAAAATTAGGTTACTGCCTACATTAATTATTTTTTTGATAAACTCAACAGTTAATTCTTTAAAAAGGGTGAGTTTAAGTTGTAAAAGCGTGCTGCTAATAGAGTATTGCTGAATTTATTCAGTATCTATTTGGGCAGATACTTGATCAGCTTGTTAACCCTAAACGTGTTTTTAAGGAGTTTATACAAAACCAAAATTAGTGTAGGCTTTTTTTATACAATTAAACTAACTAAAATGGATCAAACAATTATATTTAGTATTGCAGGAGTTGCTATTGGAGCTATTATTGGCTTTGTTATAGCAAAAATTATGGAGAAGAATAATGCTTCTAAACTGACTAAAAATGCAAAAAAGTCGGCATCAAACATCTTAAGAGATGCAAATAGCGAAGGCGAAAGCATTAAAAAAGATAAAATGCTTCAAGCCAAAGAGAAATTTATTGAGCTTAAGTCTGAGCATGAAAAAGTGATTTCTTCACGAGAAAAGAAAATATCGGAAGCCGAAAAACGTACTAGAGATAAAGAATCTCAAGTGTCTAGTGAACTTGCAAAGTCAAAAAAATCTAACTTAGAAGTTGAAGCTAAACAAAAAGACTACAACCATCGTTTAGAAGTTTTAGATAAAAAACAAGAGGAAGTAGACAGACTTCATAAAAGCCAAATACAGCAATTAGAAGTTATTTCTAGCTTATCTGCCGAAGATGCAAAAACGCAATTGGTAGAATCGCTTAAAGGCGAAGCTAAGATTGAATCTATGGCTTATGTTCAAGGTAAAATGGAAGAAGCGAAACTAACCGCTCAACAAGATGCTAAGAAAATAATTATTAATACCATACAACGTATTGGTACAGAAGAAGCAGTAGATAACTGTGTGTCTGTATTTAATATCGAGAATGATGATGTTAAAGGACGTATAATTGGTAGAGAAGGTAGAAACATTAGAGCTATTGAAGCTGCTACTGGTGTTGAAATTATTGTAGATGATACTCCTGAAGCGATTATATTATCTTGTTTCGATTCTGTAAGACGTGAAATTGCACGTTTATCTTTACACAAGTTAGTAACAGATGGAAGAATACATCCTGCAAGAATTGAAGAGGTTGTTAAAAAGACACAGAAACAAATAGAGCAAGAAATTATAGAAGTAGGTAAGCGTACAGTTATAGATTTAGGAATTCACGGTTTACATCCTGAATTAATAAAAATGGTTGGTCGTATGAAATACCGTTCTTCTTATGGTCAGAACTTACTACAACACTCGCGAGAAGTTGCAAAATTATGTGGTATAATGGCTGCTGAATTAGGTTTAAATCCAAAATTGGCTAAAAGAGCAGGATTATTACATGATATAGGTAAGGTGCCAGATGCAGAAGCAGATATGGAAACACCTCACGCTATTTTAGGTATGCAATGGGCAGAAAAATTTGGTGAAAAACCAGAGGTTTGTAATGCTATTGGTGCTCACCACGACGAGGTAGAAATGACTTCTTTATTATCTCCAATTATTCAAGTTTGTGATGCTATTTCTGGAGCAAGACCAGGAGCAAGACGTCAAGTTTTAGATAGTTATATCCAACGTTTAAAAGATTTAGAAGATATAGCTTTTGGTTTTCAAGGTGTAAAGAAAGCTTATGCTATTCAAGCAGGTAGAGAATTACGTGTTATTGTAGAAAGCGAAAGAGTAAACGATCAAAATGCAGCAGACTTATCTTTTAGTATCTCACAGAAAATACAAACAGATATGACGTATCCAGGTCAGGTAAAAGTAACAGTAATTAGAGAGACAAGAGCAGTTAATATTGCAAAATAGAAATTGTAAATATATTAGATTTCAAAACCCAATTAGTAAAACTAATTGGGTTTTTTATTTGGAATAATAATATTAAATTTAGTACCTATATTAACTTCACTTTCAATAGTAATTTCCCCACCAAAAGCTTCTACCTGATTTTTTGTTAAATACAAGCCTACACCTTCGGCATCTTCGTTGTGGTGAAATGTTCTATACAGCCCAAAAATATCTTTACCGTACTTATTAAGATCTATACCTAGGCCATTGTCTTTAATAGAAAGAATTAATTTGTCTTTTGTAAGTTCTGTACTAAAAGTTATAATTGGATCTCTTTCAGGATGCTTATACTTAATTGCATTTGTTAATAGATTTTGTATAATGCTCTCTAAATAAGCAGGACTGTAACAGACAAATAGTTCTGGGTTAATACTATTATTAATAGTAGCATTACTTTCAATAATAATAATATCTAATAACTTTAATGTTTCTTCAATAAAAGTACTAATATTAAGTTTTTGAATATCTGTCTCTTTTTTAGATTGGACTGAAACAATCTCGTTTAAATTTTGAATAGTTCTATTTAAACAAGTAGATACATCCTTTAAATGGACAATAAGTTCTTCTTTTTCTAAAACGGTTTCTGCTTGATCATAAAACTCTAACAAGCTTTCAAAATTTCCAGAATACTGTTTTAAATTATGAGTTACAATGTGTGCAAAATTCTTAAGCTTGTTATTTTGCTTTGTTGCGATGGTAAGCGCGTTATGGACTTTAACTTCGTTTTTTTCTTGTTCAGTAATATCTGTATGTGTTCCAATAAAATGAATGTAGCCATCTTTAATGTGATCGTTAATAATCTGGCCTTTATCTAAAATCCATTTATAAGATTCATCTTTACATAATACTCTATGTTTATTAATATAAAAGGTTGTCTTTCCATTTATATGATTGTTAAAATCTTTTTTATATTTTTTTTTGTCATCTGGATGTACTCTATCATTCCAGTCGTCAATATTATCACCAAAGGTGTTATCGTCTTCAAATCCAATTATTGCTTTTGATGATTTAGAAAAGAAGACCTTGTTTTTTTTTTCATTAAAATCCCAAACACCAATTTTAGATATTTCTAAAGCGGTTTGAAACTTTTTAAGGCTAGATTTGGGAGTATTTAAGTTCATTAAAAAAAAAGTAATAGTTCAAAAAATTATAAAACGTGATACAATTAATTTTGAAGGAATTTATTGTTTTTAGAAATAGTTATAGCTAAATATATAGAAAAAATACTTTTTTACTCACTTATTTATTATAAAATATTGCTTTACTGCCTTGGATGAAAGGATTTTATGACATTTTTTAAATGGCTTTTATCTACATGCATATAGATTTCTGTAGTAGTAATACTTTCATGACCAAGCATAAGTTGTATAGCTCTTAAATCTGCTCCATTTTCTAAAAGATGAGTAGCAAAAGAGTGTCTAAACGTGTGAGGAGAAATAGATTTGGTTAAATTTATTTTTATAGATAATTGCTTTATTATAGTAAAAATCATGGCTCTAGTTAACTGTTTACCTCTTCGGTTTAAAAATAAAGTGTCTTTAAACTCGTTTGGAATAGTTTGATGATTTCGTATTTCTTTTCTGTAGATATTAATATACTTTTTTGTAGCATCAATAATTGGCACAAAACGTTGCTTATCACCTTTGCCAGTAACTTTAATAAAGTCTTCCTCGAAGAACAAGTCCGAAATTTTAAGATGCGTTAACTCGCTTACACGTAATCCGCAACCATAAAGCAACTCTAAAATGGCACGATTGCGCTCACCTTGTGGTGTACTTAAATCTATAGCATCAATAAGTTGGTTTATTTCGCTTTCGCTTAATGTATCTGGAAGCTTTCTTCCAATTTTAGGAGAGTCAATTGCATCTAACGGGTTTGTTTCTCTATAATCTTCGAAAACTAAATAATTAAAAAAACCTTTTAAACCTGAAATTAATCTAGATTGAGAACGAGCGTTAACCTCTTTGGCAATAGTATAAATAAAGTGTTGAATAGTTTCTTTTGAAATTAAAATAGGAGAGATGGTAATATTATTATCTTCTAAGTACTTAATTAGTTTTTTAACATCAAAACTATAGTTGCTTATCGTGTTGTTCGATAAGCCACGCTCAATTTTAAGATAGAGTTGATAGTCTTTAAGTGCATTTTGCCATTTCATAGTACTAAAATAAAAAAGCCACTTTAATAAGTGGCTTTCTAATTTGTAAAATATTTTTTTTAGTAGAAGTTGTCTGTCAACATATTGATTAAATCAACTATTGCCCAAATACCCAGACCTCCAAAAGTTATAATAAATAGAATATTCCATCCTATTGGAGAGCCATGGAACCATCTGTGCGCTGCAAATGGCCATAAAAAAGCCCATAATGCGACACCAATCCATTTGTCATCACTTCCAGCAACTGCAGGAGAAGTAAACAATACTTGGTTTACATCAGATACATCCATTGTATCAGAATTAGAGGTTGTCGTTTCTGTTTTTACAGTTCTTTCAACTGGAAACGATGCGTAGCTTGAGGTTAAAGCTACAAAAAACACTAAGAGTGTTAAAAATAATTTAGTTTTCATAAGTTTTATTGATTAGTTTTACACTCAATATTAATACTTTTTTTTAACACAATGAAATACTTCACTAACTTTTTATTCGTTTTTTTATTCGTTAATGTTTCTTTTTCACAAAACAATTATGAGTATGTTGGAGCTATAAAATTGAATGACAGTTCTTTAATAACATATCAAATTAAATTTGTTGAAAAAAATGGTGAAATTAAAGGTTACTCTCTTACCGATGTAGGAGGCTTACACGAAACAAAGTCAAACTTATATGGTAAATACAATGCCATTGAGAAATTTATTGAGTTTAAAGAAAAAGATATTGTTTATACAAAGTCCCCAATTGTACAAGAAGATTTTTGTTTCGTAAATTTTAAAAGCTCTAAGTTTAAATTAGGGAATAGTAAAATTACAGGAAAGTTTAAAGGCCTTTTTTCTGATAACACACAATGTATTAATGGTGATATTTTATTAAGCACAAAAGAGAAAATGGAAAAGCGCATTGCAAAAGTGCAAAAGATTATTAGTAAAACTAAAAAAATACCAGATAGCCTTAAAGAGCGTAGTAATATTGTAAAAATCATGGATTCTGTTAACATGAATATCTTGAGAGACAAACAAGTTTTAAGCGTATTTTCTAAAAGTAAAAACATAAGAATTGAAATATTCGATGGTGGGAAACTAGATGGTGATAAGGTTACTTTAAAATATAATGGCAATACTCTTTTAAGAAATTTTGAAACTAAAAAAGACAGAAAAAGTATTCCATTAACTTTAGTTAATAAAAAGAACACATTTATTTTAACTGCAGATAATGTTGGAAGTATGTCTACAAATACTGCAGTAATAGAAATTTTTGTGGATAATTCTAAAATAAAAGCATTAACCAATTTAAATAAAGGAGAACAAACTCAAATTGATTTTTATTTAAAAGATTAATAATAGTCTATAAAAAATTACAAATGCTGCTTTTATGCAGCATTTGCATTTTTTTCTTGTTAAGAACCTTAAGGGTTATTACAAATACGCTAATTTATTTTTATAATTATTACAGAATCCTCTAATTTTATTTGTTTTTAATACAGAGTCTATTGTTTAATGGTTTTTCTACTGAAAAAAGTTTAAAAAGCAAAAACAAAACAGTGACAATAAGTTTTAAATATCTAATTTCTAAGCATTTATAAATATAAATTATGTTTTTGTTTAGTAAACAAAACTAAATTTTTTGTTAAAGTTTTTATTGAAAAAATTGATTTTTAAGTAGTTACAAATAGCACTATTTTTATTAACTATTTATACTTGTAAACACAAGTATGTTGCAATATTTTTGCTCGCTCAAATCAATAAATTAATTAAAAATGAAAAAATTATTATTTACAGCTGCAATTGCAGTATTAGGTTTTACAAGTGTTAATGCACAAGAAGACACAACAACAAGTGGATTTTCAAATGGAGATGTATTTATTTCTGGAGCGGTAGGTTTTGGTACTGAAACAACAGGAAATTTAGATTCTAATGTTTTTAATGTTGCTCCTAAATCAGGATACTTTGTATCAGATAACATTGCTGTTGGATTACAAGCAGGTTTTACATCATGGTCTGCAGATGTTGATGGAACTGATACAGTAGACGCAAATGAATTTGCTGTTGGTGTATTTGGTAGATATTACTTTGCTCCAGCTAGTCAATTTTCTTTATTTACTGAATTAGGTGTAGATTACACATCTGGTGATGATAAATTAGCAGATGTTGGTTACGATGGTTTTGAGGTTGCTTTTGCTCCAGGTATTAACTATTTTGTATCTAAAAACTTTGCTATCGAAGCAACAGTAGGTGTATTAGGTTACTCTACTTCTAAAGCAGATTTTGATGGTGCTGAATCAACAGATAATTTTAATGTTGGTTTAAACTTTAATGACATCAGTTTTGGTGTTGTTTACAAGTTTAACTAAGACTTAAAGTATATTTTTAAAAAAAGCCGAAGCTTAACGCTTCGGCTTTTTTATGCCATAACTTTTGTATTTTTACATTATGAAACGCGCTTGTTCAAAAATTATAAATAAGAATTTAATATTTATTAGCGAACAGCATGTGACAAAAAAAATAATAAAAAAATCACATGAAAAAAATAATCATCATTAACGGTCCAAACCTTAACTTACTAGGTAAGCGAGAACCTAATATATACGGAAGCTTAACATTTACAGAATTCTTTGATACAGTAAAAGAAAAATATCCTAACGTAGCTTTAGAGTACTTTCAATCTAATATAGAAGGAGAGCTAATAGGTAAAATACAATCTTGTGGTTTTAGTTACGATGGCATTATATTAAACGCAGCAGCATACACACACACTTCTATTGGAATAGGAGATGCCGTAAAAGCCATAGAAACTCCAGTTGTAGAAGTGCACATATCTAATACATTTTCTAGAGAAGAATTTAGACATCAATCTTTTATATCGCCAAATGCTAGAGGTGTAATTTTAGGTTTTGGTTTACAGAGTTATGAGTTGGCTATACAAAGTTTTTTGTAGGTTAATTTTAGTGAATAGTGGAGAAGTGAATAGTGAGAAATAATTACTTGGCATACCAAATAATCACAAAAAAAAATGCGATTCATATTAAATCGCATTTTTTGTACTTTATATTTTTTTAGAATTACTAAAAACTAAGAGTAATACATCTCACTTCTCACCATTTACATTTATAAATGTATCACCTCACCATAAGCAGCAGCAACAGCTTCCATAACCGCTTCACTCATTGTTGGATGTGGATGTACAGCTTTTAACACTTCGTGTCCTGTAGTTTCTAATTTACGTCCTAAAACAGCTTCAGCAATCATATCTGTAACACCAGCACCAATCATGTGGCATCCTAACCATTCGCCATATTTAGCATCAAAAATCACTTTTACAAAACCATCTTTAGTTCCAGCAGCACTTGCTTTACCAGAAGCCGAGAATGGAAACTTTCCAACTTTAATATCTAAACCTTGATCTTTAGCTTGTTTCTCTGTTAAACCAACACTAGCAATCTCTGGAGAAGCATAAGTACAACCAGGAATGTTTCCATAGTCTAACGCTTCAACATGTTGTCCAGCAATTTTCTCAACACATAAAATACCTTCAGCACTAGCAACGTGAGCTAAAGCTTGTCCAGGTGTTACATCACCAATAGCGTAGTAACCAGGAATATTTGTTTGGTAGAAATCGTTAACTAAAATCTTATCTCTATCAACAGCAATACCAACATCTTCAAGTCCAATCCCTTCAATATTTGTTTTAATACCAACAGCAGATAAAACTAAATCTGCTTCTAAAACCTCTTCGCCTTTACTTGTTTTTACAGTAGCTTTAACACCAGAACCCGAAGTGTCAACCTTAGTAACTTCGGCAGAAGTCATAATTTTTATACCACTTTTCTTAAAAGACTTTTCTAATTGCTTAGATACATCAATGTCTTCAACAGGTACAACATTAGGTAAATATTCTACAATAGTAACATCTGTTCCCATTGCATTATAGAAATAAGCAAACTCAACACCAATAGCACCAGACCCAACAACAATCATTTTCTTAGGCTGCTTTTTTAATGTCATCGCTTCTCTATAACCAATTACTTTTTTACCATCTTGTGGTAAACTTGGTAATTCGCGAGAACGCGCTCCAGTTGCAACAATAATATGATCGGCAGAATAGTCCTTACCATCAACTTCAACTTTTTTTCCAGGCTTTAATTTTCCAAAACCTTTTATAACATCGATTTTGTTCTTTTTCATTAAAAACTGAACACCTTTACTCATGCCTTCAGCAACGTTTCTACTTCTGTTAACAACAGCATCAAAATCCTTATCATATTCTTTAACAGATAATCCGTAATCGCTAGCATGCTTTAAGTATTCAAAAACTTGAGCAGATTTTAAAAGTGCTTTAGTTGGTATACAGCCCCAATTTAGGCATACACCACCAAGACTTTCCTTTTCTACAACAGCAACTTTAAAACCTAATTGCGAAGCTCTAATTGCAGTTACGTAGCCACCAGGACCACTTCCAAGAACAATAATATCGTATTTACTCATTGTATAATTTTTTGTCGTTATATAAAGCAACGAATTTACAAAACTAAGCCGAAATAATAAATCGAAGTTTCATTTTTATTTGGGCGTGACCTAAAGGTCGTGCTATTCACTATATCTTTTGCTTAAAAAAAAGCAAAAGGATGCCGTTACTATCACTCACGCAGATAAAGGTCGGTTTTATATAAAAAGATAGCTTTAGCAATGTTGGTGTTTTTTACCAACATTTTAATTCAATAGTTTTGTTGCGAGCTATTTGTTGGTAAAAAAACACCAACAAAGACATCTTATTTTGAAATTTAATTTTTAAAGGTCATCTGTAAAATGTTTTCGTCCTTTTTCTTTAGAAAATTTTTCTTCGTTGTAAGTCGTAGAATTTCCTTTTGGTATAGATAAAGCTTCCCAAGTGTTTCCTTTTAGTAGTTTTCCTAAAAAGACTATTTGCCCAATATGATAGGAGTAATGCGCAAGTTGTCTATTTATAGCTTCAGTAACAGTATGACCTTGGTTTCTTATATAAATAATGCTTTCCAAATCGTCTTCGGTTAATGGTCTAATGGCATCAAATAAACATTTCCAACCGGTTTCCCAAGCAGCAATTAAATCTTCGTTTGTAGTAAAAGTATCTTCAAATTCTTGATCGCGATGTCTCCATTCTTTTTCTCCATCTTCGGTTAAAAAATTTGTCCAACGCGAAAGCATATTACCAATAACGTGCTTAACAATAATAGATATACTATTAGCATCTTCATGGCTTTGCCATTGCAACTCTTCGAAAGTTAACTGTTTAAAAGTATTGTCGCCAAGATTTTTGTAATACTCAAGCTGCTTAATAACACTTGTTAAGTAACTATTTGTCTGGCTTATCAAATTTCACACTTATAGAGTTTACGCAATAACGCGTTCCAGTTTCTGTTGGTCCATCGTTAAAAACATGGCCTAAATGCCCTCCACAATTAGAACACACAATTTCTGTTCTTGTCATGCCATGTGCTTTATCTAAAACATATTTTACAGTTCCTTTAATAGATTCGTCGAAACTTGGCCAACCACAATGCGCATCAAACTTACTTGAGCTTTCAAATAATTGTTGGTTGCAACCCGAACACTTATAAGTACCTTCTTCAAAATGAAGATTAAATTTTCCAGTATGCGGTCTTTCTGTTCCTTTGTCTCTTAAAATATGGTATTCTTCGTCTGTAAGTTGGTCTTGCCATTCTTTATCAGACTTATTAATTTTGAAATTACTCATCTTTACTTGGTATAAATTTTAATGCAACACCATTAATACAATGTCTTTTACCTGTCGTCTTCGGACCATCATTAAATACATGGCCTAAATGCCCACCACAATTAGCACAATGCTCTTCGTTTCTAGAATAACCTAACTTGCTATCACTTCCAAAAGCAACATTGCCTTTTATTTCTCTATCAAAACTTGGCCATCCAGTTCCAGAGTCGAACTTATTTTCGCTTTTAAATAAAGGTATTTCACAGGCTGAACAAACATAGATTCCAGTACTATACTCTTTATTTAACTTACTAGAAAAAGGGCGTTCTGTTCCAGCTTCTCTTAAAACGTAGTATTCTTTTTTAGAAAGTTCTTTTTTCCATGTAGAATCTGTTTTTGTTACTGGATATTTTGTTCCTTTTTCAGTATCATTTTTTTGTGCAGAACTATTGCAACTAAATAAAACACTAATAAAACTTAATAATATCAATTTTCTCATAGTATAA
The DNA here is from genome assembly GCF_002831665.1 of Lacinutrix sp. Bg11-31. Lineage (NCBI taxonomy): Bacteria > Pseudomonadati > Bacteroidota > Flavobacteriia > Flavobacteriales > Flavobacteriaceae > Lacinutrix > Lacinutrix sp. Bg11-31. The sequence goes on along the minus strand of NZ_CP025118.1, from coordinate 1,269,416 downwards.
ATGTATTGTTTTTTCTCTTATCTATGTCGAAACAATTAATTATTCATTACGAAAACGATTTAGTAAAGTTTAAACTAGAACTAATTGTTAATAATTATAATCGGTAAAAAAATATTTATTAGCTTACAGGTGAATTTCGAATAATACTTGATGAAAATAATCCATATTAGTGCAGAATGTTATCCAGTAGCAAAAGTTGGTGGGTTAGCAGACGTTGTTGGCGCATTGCCAAAATACCAAAACGCTCTAGGCATGGAGAGTAGCGTAGTTATGCCATTTTATGATAATAAATTTACCAAAGAGCATACCTTTAAATCTATTTATAAAGCACAGGTTAAACTAGGAAAAGAAACGCATGAATTTAATGTATTAAAGCTTAAAAAAAACACTTTAGAATTTGATGTTTTTTTTATAGATATTAAGTCTTTACTGTTTAAAAATTATGTGTATTCTTTTGATGATACAGATCGTTTTTTAGCTTTTCAAATTGCAACTCTAGATTGGATGCTTACTTTAAAAGGTAAACCAAATATTTTTCATTGCCATGACCATCACACAGGACTTATTCCTTTTATGTTACAAGAAAGTTTTAAGTATAAAAACTTAAATAAAATTCCAGTAATAACAACCATTCATAATGCACAATATCAAGGTTGGTTTACTTACGATAAGTTGCATTTAATTCCTGAGTTTGATATTGAAAATACTGGATTGTTAGATTGGGGAGGTTCTATAAACCCATTAGCAGCTGCAATAAAATGTGCTTGGAGAGTTACAACTGTTTCGCCTAGTTATATGGAAGAGTTAAAGCTTGAAGCTAATGGATTACAAGATTTATTAAAGCATGAAAGCGCTAAATGTGTAGGTATCTTAAATGGTATTGATGTAGATGTTTGGAACCCAGAGACGGATCATTATGTTGTAGAGAATTTCTCTAAAAAGAATCTGCAAATAGGAAAGAAGAAAAATAAAAACTGGTTGTGTGAAACTTTTAATTTAGATAAAACCAAACCATTATTTGCATTTATTGGAAGACTAGTAGGAGAAAAAGGATCAGATTTACTTCCTGAAGTATTTAGTACTATTTTAAAAGAAAAAGAATGTTCAATCCTTCTTTTAGGTTCTGGTAGTAAAGATGTTGAAAATGAATTGAAAGAATTAAAAGAAGCATATAAAGGAAACTATGATGCTTTTATTGGTTACGATGAAAAGCTATCTCATATTATATATTCAGGAGCAGACTTTTTGCTAATGCCATCTCGTGTAGAACCTTGTGGACTAAACCAAATGTATTCTTTAAGATATGGCACTATACCAATAGTAAGAAGCATAGGAGGATTAAAAGATACAGTAATAGATATAGACACTAAAAACGGATTTGGTATTTGCCATAATGAAGTAACTGTTGTAGAAATAGAACATGCTATAAAAAGAGCTGTTACATTGTATAGCGACCAAGATAAATTTAAAAAAATAAGAAAATATATTATGAAGATAGATCATTCTTGGGATGCATCAGCTTTAGAATATATTAAATTGTATAAATCAATAAACTAAAAAATTATGATTAATGATAAGGTGTTATCTATTATTTTAGGAGGAGGACAAGGCTCAAGATTATATCCATTAACACAAGCAAGATCTAAACCTGCAGTTCCAATTGCAGGTAAATATAGATTGGTAGATATTCCTATTTCTAATTGTATAAATTCTAGTCTAAAAAGAATATATGTGTTAACGCAGTTTAACTCTGCGTCTTTAAATAAACATATAAAAAACACCTATCATTTTAGTTTTTTTAGTGAAGCTTTTGTAGATGTTTTGGCAGCAGAACAAACTATGCAGAGTGATAGTTGGTTTCAAGGGACAGCAGATGCTGTAAGACAAAGTATGCACCACTTTTTAAGTCATGATTTTGAGTATGCCTTAATACTTTCTGGAGATCAATTATATAATATGGATCTGGAAGACATGATTAAAAAGCATAAAGAAAGTAATGCCGAAATTACCATTGCAACCTATCCTGTAACAGCAAAAGAAGCCACTGGATTTGGACTTTTAAAAACAGATGATGAAAATACAATTACTTCGTTTATTGAAAAACCAGATGCAGATTTATTACCAGATTGGACCTCAGATGTAAGTGAAGACATGAAAGCAGAAGGTCGAAACTATTTAGCTTCTATGGGAATTTATATTTTTAATAGAGACCTATTGATTAAACTAATGGAGAACCCAGATACCAATGATTTTGGTAAAGAAATTATACCACAATCCATTCATGATCATAAAACAGTTAGTTATCAATATGAAGGCTATTGGACAGATATTGGTACTATAGAATCTTTCTTTGATGCTAATTTAGGCTTAACAGACGATATACCTAAGTTTAACCTATATGCAGACGATAGAGTATATACAAGAGCAAGAATATTACCAACATCTAAAATTTCTGGAACTTTATTAAACAAAACTGTAATTTCAGACGGTTGTATTATTCACGCAGCTAAAATTGAAAGAAGTGTTATCGGTATTCGTTCTAGAATTGGTAAAGAATCTGTTATTTTAAATACCTATATGATGGGAAATGATTCTTATGAATCTTTAAAAACAATTGATGATAATAAAATTGAAAACCTTTTAGGTATTGGTGATAGGTGCTACATTAACAACTGTATTGTTGATAAAAATTGTAGAATAGGTGATGATGTTAAAATAGAAGGCGGTATGCATTTAAAAGATACGGAAACAGAAACGTATCTGATAAAAGATGGAATTGTAGTTATTAAAAAAGGTGCAACAATACCAAAAGGAACTATTATAAAATAATTTATACTTACCCAAAAAACAATATATGTCTCAAGTAATAGCGCATAGCTTATTTACAGATTTCGATATTAATTTATTTAAATCTGGTAAACATTACAAACTTTACGAAAAATTTGGATCACACATTACTACAGTAAATGGTGTAGATGGAACCTATTTTGCAGTTTGGGCACCAAGTGCTAAACAGGTTTCTGTTATTGGCGATTTTAATTACTGGACAGAAGGAGAACACAAACTAAATGTACGTTGGGATGAAAGCGGAATTTGGGAAGGTTTTATTCCAAGCATTGGGAAAGGAACAACCTATAAGTATAAAATTGAAAGTAATAATAATGGTATAAAAACCGAAAAAACAGATCCTTACGGTAGGCGTTTTGAACATAACCCAAAAACAGCTTCTATAGTTTGGGAAGATGAATACAGTTGGAATGATACAAAGTGGATGAAATCGCGTAAAAAGAAAAATGCATTAAACGCACCTTTTTCTGTTTACGAAGTGCATTTAGGGTCTTGGAAAAAGCAAATTGAAGAGAATCGATTTCTTTCCTATGTTGAATTGGCAGACCAATTAGTAGACTATGTTAAAGAAATGAACTTTACACATGTAGAGCTAATGCCTATTATGGAGTTTCCATACGATCCAAGTTGGGGATATCAAGTAACAGGCTATTTTGCACCAACTTCACGTTTTGGGTATCCGGAAGAATTTAAACTTTTAGTCGATAAATTACACCAAAACGATATTGGTATTTTGTTAGATTGGGTACCATCTCATTTTCCAGAAGATGCACATGGTTTAGGTTTCTTTGATGGGTCTTGTTTATACGAGCATCCAGATAAAAGAAAAGGCTACCATCAAGATTGGAAAAGTTTAATTTTTAATTATGGACGTAACGAAGTAAAATCATTTCTAATAAGTAATGCGCTGTTTTGGTTAGACCAATATCATGCAGATGGATTGCGTGTAGATGCAGTTGCCTCTATGCTCTTTTTAGATTATTCTAGAGAAGAAGGAGAGTGGGAGCCAAATGAACATGGAGGAAGAGAAAATCTAGACGCTATTGCGTTTATGAAAGAGTTAAACGAAGCTGTCTACGGTACGTTTCCAGATGTGCAAGCCATTGCAGAAGAATCTACATCTTTTCCAGGTGTTTCTAAACCTGTATTTTTAGGAGGATTAGGATTTGGAATGAAATGGATGATGGGTTGGATGCATGACACATTAGACTATTTCGCTAAAGATCCTGCGTATAGAAAACATCACCAAAACGATCTAACGTTTAGTATGACGTATGCATTTTCCGAAAACTTTATGTTACCTCTAAGCCATGATGAAGTGGTTTATGGTAAAAAATCTATTTTAAATAGAATGCCAGGAGACGAGTGGCAAAAATTCGCAAATTTACGTTTGCTCTATAGTTATATGTTTACACATCCTGGAACAAAGCTACTGTTTCAAGGTGCCGAATTTGGGCAAAGTGAAGAATGGGATTTTCAAACAAGTTTAGATTGGCATTTGCTACAATACAAACCTCATAAAGGAGTGCAAACGCTTATAAAAGAATTAAACACCTTATATAAAACGGAGCCAGCTTTACATGAAAACCAGTTTACTCAAGAAGGTTTTGAGTGGATAGATTATAACGATGCAGAAAATTCGGTTTTAGTATATATTAGAAAAGGAAATAAACCAAAAAATAATCTAATTATAGTTTGTAATATGACTCCTGTTCCTCGAGAGAATTATCGTATTGGTCTTCCTAAAAAAGGAAATTTAAAAGAGGTCTTTAATAGTAATGAAAAAGAGTATTTTGGTTCTGGAGATTTTAAAAATAAAATGCTTACTTCTGAAGCGAAAAAATGGCAGAATAGAAATAATTCTATAGTCATTAATATTCCACCTTTAACCATGATTGCTTTTAAATACCAGTAAAATAGATATCTCATTTTAAGCCTTTCTTTTTAAAAATTTAATAAAATTCACGTACTAAAACGATGTAGTTAATAATTAGTAAAAAGAACTATTACGATAGTTTTTTTTACATCGTTTTTTTGTGTTTTTTTACACGCTACTTAAAAGATTACAAGATGATTGTAAATACAGAATTAGAACAAAAAGGAAACCTGTTTCCTTCAGAAATAACAAATTATAAGAAAGATGTAGATACACTACATTTTACTACAAAAAATGGTGTTGTATTACAATTAACCGTAGTAAGAGACAGTGTTATTCGTTTTAGATATAGTACAACAGGTAAATTTGAAAACGATTTTTCGTATGGAGTTACTGTTCATGCTAGTAGAGGATATAGTTTTTTAGAAGTTACAGAGAATGAAACTCACTATATAATTACCACTTCAAAATTAATTTGTAAAGTAGAGAAAAGTAGCTTGCAAGTTAAGCTTTATGACGCCCTAGACTTAAAGTTAATAAACGAAGATGAAATTGGTTTTCATTGGGAAGAAAGCTACGAGTATGGAGGAGATATTGTAAAAATGAGTAAAGCTTGTCAGAAAGCAGAAAGTTTTTATGGATTAGGTGATAAACCTGTAGATGTTAATCTTAAAGGAAAACGTTTTGCAAATTGGGCAACAGATTCTTACGCTTTTGGTAAAGACACAGATCCTATTTATAAAGCAATACCTTTTTATACAGCAATACAAGACAATAAATCTTATGGTATTTTCTTTGATAATACCTTTAAATCTCATTTCGATTTCGCGCACGAAAGAAGAAATGTAACTAGTTTTTGGGCTCAAGGAGGTGAAATGAATTACTATTTCATTTACGGACCGCAAATGGAAGATGTTGTTAAAAATTATACAGACTTAACAGGTAAGCCTCATGCATTACCTCCATTATGGGCTTTAGGTTTTCATCAATGTAAATGGTCTTACTACCCAGAAGCTAATGTAAAAGAAGTAACAAATACATTTAGAGATCTGCAAATTCCTTGTGATGCTATCTATTTAGATATCGATTATATGGACGGTTTTAGATGTTTTACTTGGAATAAAGAATACTTTCCAGATCCCAAAAGAATGGTGAAGGAGCTAGAAGACGATGGTTTTAAAACCGTTGTTATTATAGATCCAGGAATTAAAATTGACTTAGATTATGACGTTTTTAAAGAAGGATTAGATAAAGATTACTTCTGTAAACGAGCCGATGGACCTTACATGAAAGGTAAAGTTTGGCCTGGAGAATGTTATTTTCCAGATTACACTAAACCAGAAGTTAGAGAATGGTGGTCTGGTTTATTTAAAGAATTAATTGAAGATATAGGTGTAAAAGGTGTGTGGAATGATATGAATGAACCAGCAGTAATGGACGTTCCTAATAAATCTTTCCCAAACGATGTACGTCATGATTATGATGGAAACCCATGTTCGCATAGAAAAGCACACAATATTTATGGAACGCAAATGGCACGTGCAACGTACCATGGTTTAAAAAAATACGCATACCCAAAAAGACCTTTTGTAATTACAAGATCTGCATATTCTGGTGCGCAACGTTATACATCTACTTGGATGGGAGATAATGTGGCAACTTGGGAACATTTAGCAATTGCGAACAACCAAGCACAACGTATGGCAATGTCTGGTTTTTCTTTTGCAGGAAGTGATATTGGTGGTTTTGCAGAACAACCGCAAGGAGAATTATTTGCAAGATGGATTCAATTAGGTGTTTTTCATGCCTTTTGTAGAGTACATTCTTCTGGAGATCATGGAGATCAAGAACCTTGGGTTTTTGGAAAGGAAATTACAGATATTGTAAGAAAGTTTGTTGAAATTAGATACCAATTATTACCATATTTATATTCTGCTTTTTGGAAATATATAAATGACGGAACACCAATATTAAAATCTTTAGTTTTATACGACCAAGAAGATACAGCTACTCACTATAGAAGTGATGAGTTTGTGTATGGAGAACAAATTTTAGTTTGCCCAATATTAGAACCAAATGCCAAAGGAAGAAGAATGTACGTTCCTAGAGGTAAATGGTATAATTTCTGGACAGATGAAGTAATTGAAGGAGGAAGAGAAGTATGGGTAGATGCGGATTTAGATAGTATGCCAATGTTTATTAAAGAAGGAGCGGTAATACCTAAATATCCAGTGCAACAATATGTTGGTGAAAAGAAATTTGATGAAATTACTTTAGATGTTTACTATAAAGAAGGTAAAGAATCTTCAAAACTATATGATGATGCACATGATGGGTACGATTATAAGAAAGGAAGATTTAGTTTACGAACTTTTAAAGTAACAGGTAAAAAGGAAGAATTAATTCTACAACAACACAAACGTGGAGATTTTAACGCAGATTATAGTAAGTTTAATCTTGTACTACATAATTTACCTTTCAAAATCACCTCTGTACAAATAGATAATGTAGAAATTAATTTAGAAAGTGTTAATCTAGAAACGCAATCTATTTCTGTGGATAAAGAGTTTACAGAAATACATATTATCGGTAAATAATGACATTTAATAGAATAAGTTAAGATCAAGTAGTATATAAAAAATCAGTTATTCACTAAGTTTTATTAACTTTAACGAGATTAATAAAAACAAAATAAAAATGAAATTCAAATCTAGTATAACTTTAGCTTTAGCACTGCTACTTTTTTTCTCATGTTCAACAAATCCTTTTACAGGAAAGAAAACAATGGCATTACCTGGGACAGAAAACAGCTCATTATTTCCAACTGCTTTTGCACAATATAATCAGTTTTTAAATGAAAACAATATTGTTACAGGTACAAAAGAAGCAGAAATGATTTCTAGAGTTGGACAGCGTATTGCTGTTGCTGCAGAACGTTGGTTAAATGCTAATGGAAACCAAGGATATTTAAGTGATTATAAATGGGAGTACAATTTAGTAAAAGATGAAACTATTAATGCTTGGTGTATGCCAGGTGGAAAAATTGTATTCTATACAGGTATTTTACCAGTAGCACAAAATGAAGCTGCTGTTGCTGCCATTATGGGACACGAAGTTGCTCACGCTTTAGCAAACCATGGACAGCAACGTATGAGTGCAGGAATGGTACAGCAAGGTTTAGCATTAGCAGGAAATGTTGCTCTACAGGGAAAAGAGCGAGATTTATTTAACCAGTATTATGGTACAGCGTCTACTGTAGGTGGAATGTTACCTTTTAGTAGAAGTCACGAAACTGAAGCAGATAGAATAGGTTTAATTTTAACAGCTCTTGCTGGTTATAACCCAGACGAAGCAGCAAATTTATGGAGACGTATGGGAGCTGCAAGTGGAGGAGAAGCACCACCAGAGTTTTTAAGTACTCACCCAGCAACAACAACACGTATTGCAAATTTAGAAGCACTAGCACCAACTGCAAAAGCAGAAGCTAAAAAGTTTGGCGTTAAATCTTTTAGACCAGTAACACCTTACTAATAAAATATAAATTCTTACTTTCGAAGCCACTCAATTAACGAGTGGCTTTTTTTTATGAAAAAATTACAAAAAGGAGATCAAAAATTATTAAATGCTTGGGCTTTTTTCGATTGGGCAAACTCGGTATATACCTTAACAATTGCGTCTTCTATATTCCCATTGTTTTATGGCTTTATCTATCCTAATAAAGAGGAGTTGATAGGCTTTTTTCAACTAAAACCAACCGTTTTAGTATCTGCTGTAACAGCATTTACATTTCTTGTGGTGGCTTTTTTATCGCCTTTACTATCCGGAATTGCAGATTACGTAGGTAATAAAAAAATATTCATGAAAATCTTTTGCTACATAGGTAGCATAGGTTGTATAGGCTTATTTTGGTTTAGTAAGGAATACATTAATTTAAGTATGTTGTTTTATTTTATGGGCTTAATAGGATATTGGGGAAGTCTAGTATTCTATAATTCTTATTTGCCAGATATTGCCTTTCCAGAACAACAAGATAAAATAAGTGCCAAAGGTTTTAGTCTTGGCTATATGGGAAGCGTTATCCTTTTAGTTATTAATTTAGTAATGGTAATGAGTGTTGAAGGAGAAGCAGCGCTTACAATGATGCGCTATTCTTTTATAACCGTTGGTTTATGGTGGATAATATTTAGCCAATACACATTTTATATATTACCTAAAGGAGTGTCTACAGGACATAAAGTAACTAAAGCTGTTCTTTTTAATGGATTTAAAGAGCTTAAAGAAGTGTGGAAAGAATTAAAACAAAACAAGCGTTTAAAACGTTATTTAAATGCGTTTTTTGTTTTTAGTATGGCTGTACAAACTATAATGTTAATGGCTGTTTATTTTGGAGAGAAAGAAATAGCATGGGCAAATAACGATGAGAAAACAATGGGTTTAATTGCTAGTATTTTAGTTATTCAAGTGGTTGCTATACTAGGTGCTTTTTTAACTTCAAGAGCATCTGCTAAATTTGGAAACATTAAAACACTTATTGTTATTAATGCTTTTTGGATGTTTTTATGCTTCTATGCTTATTTTATGATAACACCAGTTCAATTTTATATAGCAGCAGGTATGGTAGGTTTTGTAATGGGAGGAGTACAATCGTTAGCACGTTCTACTTATTCTAAGTTTTTACCAGAAACAGAAGATACTACTTCTTATTTTAGTTTCTACGACGTTGCAGAGAAAATAGGTATAGTAATAGGGATGACCATTTTTGCAATAGTAGATCAAGTAAGTACCATGCGAAATGCAATTCTATTTTTATTCGTCTTCTTTTTTATTGGCATTATTTTACTTTTTAGAGTGCCTAAAGAGGAGGTTTCAGAATAAGTTTTCGTTCCTTATATTTGCGCAATAAATAATTTAATATATTATAAATGAAGAAATTTAAGTTAGCCTCAGTTTTTATACTTTCAATTTTATTTTCTACTTTTTATTCTTGTCAAAATGAACCTTTAGATAGTGCTTTTGTGGGTGTAGACGGTTCTGTAGGTTCAGGAGCAGGAAATGGAGGAACAAACAATCAAACAGGTATGTTTAAAGTAGATTTTGATGGACAAACCTATATAGCAGATGTTGTTGCTGCAACAGTTTTAGATGATGCAATAAATATTACTGGACTTAGAGGTAGTAATGGAGAAGCAGTTATAGTTACTATTACAGAAAATAATGGAGTTGGTACCTATCAATTAGGAGTAACTAATGGTGTACAGGCAAATGCAGTTGCTTATTCCGAAGCAAATAACACAGGATTTGGTACATGGATTGCTGCAACTACAGATGGTACAGTATCTCAAGGAGAAGTAATTATAACAGAGATTGATGCTGTAAATGAAAAAATATCAGGTACTTTTTCTTTTACAGGAAACAATTTAAGTCTTACACCAGCCGAAACTAAAGAGTTTACAAATGGTGTATTTTCTAACGTGTCTTACGCGGCTGATTTATCTACTCCAAATGGAAATGAATTTTTTGCTAAGATTGATGGGTCTGAGTTTGTAGAAGATACTGTATTTGGAATTCAAACTAGTCTTGCAGGATTTACAACTATAGGTATTACTGCTACAAAAAACAATTTAGAAAGTATAGGTTTTTCTTTACCAGCAGATATTACTACTGGAACTTATAACTTTAGTTTTGGTTCATTAGATGATGCAACGGCTCAATATAATGTTGGAATGAATGAAAACACCATTGGAGATGGAACAATTACAATTTCGTCTCATAATACAACAGATAAGAGAATTATTGCAACTTTTGAGTTTGTAGCTTCACCATTTATTGGTACCGGAAATAGCTATAATATTACTGAAGGTAGTTTTGATATAACTTATCAATAAAAAATATAGTTATAATAAAAAAGCCACTTTTCTATAATTAGAAAAGTGGCTTTTTTAGTTTTAGAATAGATTTTATATTCAACACTAGCAGAATTTGATGTAAATATTCTAGTCTAAAAAATAGATTTTAATAGTTGAAAGCTCTTTTCTATTCAATAATTAGCACAGTCCATATCTTATTCGTTTTATAGAGCGTTTAAAGATGTTATCGCAGATTAGCGTAATATTCCTTATGTTTGTTGTATAAATATTTATTATGAAAAAATTAGCCTTACCATTTTTAATGTTATTCTTATCAATGTCACTATTTACATGTGATAACGAACCATTAGAATCAAGTTTACAACCTCAAGGGCAAACAGAAAATTTAGACTGTTTAGCAGCAACACAATCATACATTACAGCAGTTACAGCATTTGCTGATTGGGATGGTAATGTAGGTACAGAATATACAGTTTTATGTAATGCTTACGCTTCATCGTTACAAGGTATTATAGATAATTGTGGAGATCCAAGTGGAAGCTTTCAAGCGATATTAACAACTTTAGGAGACTGTAGTGAGCCACTAGATCCAGATACTTGTGAAACTGCAATTGCAAACTCTGCTATTGCCGAAGCTAATTTAAATAATGCCACAAGCGATATGTATGCACAGTTTTGTAATGCATATGTACTAGCATTACAAGAACAAATAGTAATTTGTGGTGATGCAGATGGATCTATTCAAGTTACTATAGACGGTTTAGGAGATTGTTCGGAAACAGTACCAAATGCAGATATCGTTGGAACATGGTTATTAACAGCTTGGAATGGTGATGCTATAGACCTTAATAATGATGGTGATGAAAATATTAACTTTTTAGACGAAATGGATTGTTATACAAACGAAACATTAGTTTTTAACTCAGACAATACTGGTACAGCAATGAGTACTTCTTATGCAACCTTTACATTTGAAATAGAAGCTGGAACAACAAACTCTTATATTTACACTATAGAATGTGAAGATGAAATAGAAAATTCTAACTTTACATGGACGCAAAATGGAAACATAGTATCTATTACAGATACTGCAACGTCTGACGTTTCAGATTGGGCCATAAATGGCAATGATTTATCTACCGATATACCTAGTGGGTTTATTGCTTTCGATAGTGATGATTTCACGGTAGTAGTAACTCAAGATTTAACTTTTGTATACGAGAAACAATAGTTTATAATTTAACAACAAAAAAGCCACTTTTCTAACTATAGAAAAGTGACTTTTTTAATTTTTGCTAATTGCTAATTGCTAATTGCTAATTGCTAATTGCTAATTGCTAATTGCTAATTGCTAATTGCTAATTGCTAATTGCTAATACTACCAGAACCAGTAACCTTAGTATCTTCATGTTTTGGATTACCTTTATATTCAATATCTCCAGAACCTGTAACTCTTGCGTTTAAATCTCCATTACAAACAATTTCTACATCTCCAGAACCAATTACTTTTGCATCTACATCTATTGCATCTAAACCATAGCCATGGAAATCTCCAGAACCTGTTACGCTAGCCTTTAAATCTTTAGTCTTACCTTTTAGAGTTAAATCTCCAGAACCTTTTACAGAGCCTTCAATATCATTAGCTTCTATGTCTAAAACAATATCTCCAGAACCAGCAACTCTTGCTGTAAAGTTATTAGCAACAATTTTATCTTTACTTATAACATCTCCAGAACCAGATAAGCTTACGTAGTCTATATCCTTAAAAGGAATAGTAATTGTGATAGTTTTATTAAAACTAGTTTTTAAGCTAATATTGTTTTCAGTTTTAATTTTAAGGGTATTGCCTTCAACTTCAACAATAATGTATTCTAATAAGTTGCTTTCTCCTTTAATTTTAATTTCACCTTCTTTTCCTTTTACTAGTACAAAGTCCATCCATCCAGCACATTTAATTGCGTCGTAGTCTGATGTTGATCGTGTAATAGTAGTTACGTTTCCATTACCTTTTATTTTCTTGCTTCCCCAAAATTGTGCATGAGCAAAAGAGAAACTTAATAATGCGATAGCTATTAATAGCGTGTTTTTTGATGTATTCATGATTGTTTTTTTTAATGATTATTTTGATTGATTTTTTTTAATTCTGATAAAAAGTGACACTACCATATTCTGAATTTACCTTTACTAAACTTCCAGAGTTTTGTGTGTTATGGTAGCCAGTATAATAGCGGTCTGAAGATTCTACTCGTTTTTTAACAAAGTTGAAACTATCGTCACTATCTTTTAAAGAACCATATTCTAATTCTATATCAAAATCGAAAGCTAATAGTGGATCGTAACCAATTTTTATACCTACATAATCGCTATCTATAGAAACGTTTTTTAAGCTCTTTTGCAGTTTGGTTATTTTAATAGAACCATAATCTGCAGTGATATCTAAGTTTTTATATACATCACCAATTAAAACGGTTAAATAGTCACCATTACCTTTAAGGTTATTTACTTTGTCTATAGTAATGCCTCCATAATCGCAATTGTAGGTTACATTTTCGGCAACTTCCACTTTAGACTTTGTGTAGTCTGCAATAATTTCAAGAGTATTAGCTTTAGAGACAGTAAACCCACTATAATCTGCATCAATTTTACCGCTTTTTATAAACTCGAAATAACAGTTGTTAGAGTAATCGAAACTAATAAGATTATTATCTGCCATTAATTCTTTAGTAGTAATTTTACCATAGTCGCAATTTAATTCTGCACGACCTTCAAGTTTTCCTATATTAATATTTCCATAATCATTACTAAGGTTAACATTATTGGTAATTGGTATTTTAATAATGTAATTAATTTTCATTTGCACAGTATTACTATCTGTCCAGCTCCACCAAGATTTACTCTTATTTTTACTAAACTTTGTAATAGCAGTAACTAAATCTTGAGATCCAGAGAAATCTACTGTAATACCATCTAATTTTTGTTGTACTTTTTCTTCATCATTACCAGTTGTAGTGATTACTATTTCAAAATCTATAGTATTACCGTCCCAAGTCACGATATCTAAATTTCCGTAGCTATTGTCTACTTTTAGAGTCGCATTATCATTAACATTAAATGTTTTTGTAATGGTTTTTTCCTTTTTGTATTTACCATCTTTATCATTGCTGTTACTTGCAAATAATACTAGAGGTAGTAGGAGTAAAATGGTGAATAACTTATATTGTTGTACTTGTTTCATTGTTGTTTTGTTTAAATGTTTTTATACCTTCTATGTTTTCTAATACAGATTTTAGAATGTTAATTCTATTTCCAAAATTATCGATCATGGCATGGATTACACGCTTATCGTTTCCGCTTTCTTTTAAGTCTAATTTTAATTGTTTGTATTGTGTTTCTAATGTTTCCATTTGCGTCATGGCATCTTCAATAAGTGCTTCGGTTTCTGGAGTACGCTCGCTATTAATTTTTTCTAATTCTTCAGCAATAACAGAGGTGAAGAAATTTTGGGTATTTGCCATTTCTGGAGATACGCTTGCTAAATCTTGAGTTTCTGTTTCTGCATTAAAACTAAAAGTCAATGTTATTAGCAATACTATAGAAGCTGCAACACCTAAAAAAGGTTTCCATAAATTTCTATTTGTTTTTGTTACAACAACATCTTGCGATTGCTGTTGTGCTTTTAATTTTTCTAAAAATCTATTTTCGTGACCATGGTTTGGCACTTCAACATCAAAATCATGTTGGATTTTTTCGAAAAGCTGATTTATGTTATCGTTTTTCATCTTTTAGTGTTTCCGCGAAAGCGTTAATCTTTTAATTATTTCTTATTAATAATACTTCGATTATTCTTAGTATTACACTTATGATTTAGCCAACTAAGGCTTGCATTTTTTTTCTTAAACTTTCTTTTGCTCTTGAAATGGTTGTACGACAATTAGCGCTCGATATTCTCATAATATCGCTTATCTCATCGTAATCAAAGCCTTCTATTAAATGAAGCGTTAAGGCCATACGGTAATTCTCTTTTAAGGTTTTCATGGTTTCCATTACTTGTTTAGCTTGTATGTTAGTAAACTCGTAATCTTCTGTAATTCCATCTGTATCTTCAACTTTATAAAGTACATCGTCTAGAGGTACTTCATTAAACTTAGTGCTCTTATTATAGTGGTAAATACTTCTGTTAATTACTATACGTTTAAGCCAAGCTCCAAAGGTTTTAATCTCTTTTAAAGTATCTAGTTTTGAAAACGCTAATAAAAAAGCGTCTTGCATAACATCTTCGGCTTCAAAACTATTTTTTACAATACGGTAGGCAGTGTTGTACATGGCTTTGTAGTACCTATTGTACAGTTCCAATTGCGCGAATTGGTTGTCGGTTTTACAAAGCTCCACGAGCTGTTCGATATTGTGGTTGGTTAATGTCAATTCTAATGGTTTGTTGTAGTAAAGATATAAGTTAAATGAGTTTGTTACAGTTTTATAAAAATTTATTTAAAAATTTTCTAAAACGGTAAGCTGACAGGTTATTATTAAAAAGAAGAGCGGGTTACTATTATAGTAAGCGCACAAGAGTAAGTAAAACTATTAACTAAAAGAGATTGGCATATTAATTGAAGTTTTACTAACAAATACAAATACTAGATTGTTTTTAACGCGCTAATAATCAATGTGTTTAGTTGTTTTAAGTACTAATTTTATAAAAAAAGCATTATTAACCTATTACTATTTGGTGACATAATGACGTAAATATACATATGAAGAAATCTAATTTTATTAGTCTAGACAGTTTGTCATTGCAGGATTTTGATGAGAATTCAGAGTTAATTCCATTAATGACACCAGAAGACGAAGAGAAAATAAACAAAGAAGAGTTACCAGAAACATTGCCAATTTTATCGTTGCGTAATACTGTTTTATTTCCTGGTGTTGTAATACCAATTACAGCAGGACGAGATAAGAGTATTAAATTAATAGACGATGCTAATAAAGGTAACAAAGTTATTGGTGTAGTGTCGCAAAAGGACGAAGCAGTAGAAGATCCAAAAGCAGGAGATATACATTTCGTTGGTACAGTTGCACGTATTCTTAAAGTACTTAAAATGCCAGATGGTAACACAACAGTTATTATTCAAGGTAAAAAACGTTTTAGTGTTGCAGAGGTTATTACAGAAGAGCCTTATATTAATGCTACAGTAAGAGAAGTACCAGAAGCAAAGCCAGCAAAAAAGAATAAAGAGTTTAAAGCGATTACAGATTCTATAAAAGAATTAGCGCTTCAAATTATAAAAGACAGCCCAAATATTCCTAGTGAAGCTTCTTTTGCTATTCAGAATATTGAAAGCGATTCGTTTTTAATAAACTTTGTATCGTCTAACATGAATCTTCCTGTAGAAGATAAACAAAAGCTTTTAGAGATAAACGATCTTAAAGAACGTGCTTTAGAAACTTTAAAGTTTATGAATATCGAACTTCAGAAATTGGAGTTAAAAAACGATATCCAATCAAAGGTTCAAAGCGATATGAACCAGCAGCAACGTGAGTATTTCTTAAATCAGCAAATGAAAACCATCCAAGAAGAACTTGGAGGTGGCAATGCAGAGGAGATGGAAGAAATGAAAACGCGTGCTAAGGGTAAAAAGTGGGACGATAATGTAAAAGAGCATTTTGAAAAGGAATTATCTAAAATGCAACGCATGAACCCGCAAGTTGCAGAATACTCAATACAACGTAACTATTTAGACTTGTTTCTAGATTTACCTTGGAATGAATTTAGTAAAGATAAATTCGATCTTAAACGCGCTAAAAAGATATTAGATAGAGATCATTATGGTTTAGACGATGTTAAAAAACGTATTATAGAATACTTAGCAGTATTAAAATTACGTAACGATATGAAATCGCCTATTCTTTGTCTTTATGGACCTCCAGGAGTTGGTAAAACATCTTTAGGAAAATCTATTGCAGAGGCTTTAGGTCGCGAATATGTTCGTGTGTCTTTAGGTGGTTTAAGAGACGAAGCCGAAATTAGAGGGCACCGTAAAACATATATTGGCGCAATGCCAGGACGTATTATACAGTCTTTAAAAAAGGCAGGAACATCTAATCCTGTGTTTGTATTAGATGAGATCGATAAATTATCTAATTCAAACCAAGGAGACCCATCTTCAGCTTTATTAGAGGTTTTAGATCCTGAACAAAATAGCGAGTTTCATGATAATTTCTTAGAAATGGGTTACGACCTGTCTAAGGTTTTATTTATAGCAACATCTAATAGTTTAGGAAACATACAACCTGCACTAAGAGATAGAATGGAGATTATAAATGTTACAGGTTATACTATTGAAGAGAAAGTAGAGATTGGTAAACGTCACTTACTACCAAAACAACTTAAAGAGCATGGTTTAGAGGATAAACATTTAAAGCTTGGCAAGCCACAAATGGAAAAAATAGTAGAAGGCTACACAAGAGAATCTGGAGTAAGAAGCTTAGAAAAACAAATTGCAAAAATGGTGCGTTATGCTGCCATGAATATTGCAATGGAAGAAGAGTACGACCTTAAAGTAACTAATGAGACGGTTATAAAAGTTTTAGGAGGACCAAAATTAGAACGCGATAAATACGAAAATAACGATGTTGCTGGAGTAGTAACTGGTTTAGCATGGACTAGAGTAGGAGGTGATATATTGTTTATAGAATCTATTTTATCTAAAGGGAAAGGTGTAATGTCTATTACAGGAAATTTAGGTAAAGTAATGAAAGAGTCTGCAACCATAGCTATGGAGTATATAAAAGCTAACGCGGAAGAATTTGATATTAATCCAGATATTTTCGATAAATATAATGTACATATTCACGTGCCAGAAGGAGCAACACCTAAAGATGGTCCAAGTGCAGGAGTTACTATGTTAACTTCTTTAGTATCTTTATTTACACAACGTAAAGTAAAAAAGAGTCTGGCAATGACTGGAGAAATTACACTTCGTGGGAAAGTTTTACCAGTTGGTGGAATAAAAGAAAAGATTTTGGCTGCAAAACGTGCAAGAATTAAAGAAATATTACTTTGTGAAGACAATAGAAGAGACATTGCCGAAATTAAGCAAGATTACTTAAAAGGCTTAACGTTTCATTATGTTACAGATATGAAAGATGTAGTAAAATATGCTATTACAAAGCAGAAAGTAAAAAACGCTAAAAAATTATAAAAATGAAAGCAATTGCAATTGGTTTATTCAGTTTATTATCATTAGGAGTTTTTGCTCAAGAAACTGATGAAGAATTTCTTCCTATTAACGTAGAAGGAAAAGAGGCATTTATGTCTACTAAAACAGGAGAATTTACCTTTCGTGAGCATGCAAAAACAGATCCAGCTCAATTAAGAACCACTGCAAGTGGAGTTGTTTACACAGATATTTCTAGCCACACCATTAAAAAAGGCGAAACATTATCTGCTGTAGCCAAGAAAAACGGTATTACTGTTTCAGAACTTAAAATGCATAATAAAGTAGCAACTTCAAACTTAAAGATTGGAAGTAAACTTAAAATTGTAAAAAAAGTACTGGTTAAATCCAGTAGTCCAGTTATTAGTTATGCAGGAGAAGAACAAATTATAGCTAAACTTCGTCCAGGTGAATCTCCTGGACAGTTTGCAGCTCCACCTTCAGTGGCAGAAATAGAGAGTAAAGTTATAGAGACTAAGAAGACTGAAGAGAAACCTTCGGCTACTGTATATAAAGCAGAAACAAGTGTTAAGAATCCTATTTTTGGATTAGATAATACTGATGATGCAGTAGAGGAAGAAGAGTCTTTAGATGATCTTTCTAGAGCTATTAAAGCTGAGGTTACAGAGGCGAAAACAGAGACAAAAGAAGAGATTGTTGTAGTTGAAACACCAAGGGCAGTAGTGAAAGTTGAATCTAAAAAAGATAAACTAGCAAGACTGAAAGCAGAAATGCAAGCCTTAGAAGCAGAATTAGACGAAGAAGAGCCTACAAAGGAAGTTATTACAGAAGTTGTAGAGGAAGTAAAAGTTACAGTAAAAGAAACAAAAAATGTTTCTGTTGTAGCTAATAAGTCTAATATAGCAGAGGTTAAAGCCATTGCGAAAATAAAAGAAGCTAATCCTGATGCAGAAATAGAAGAAACTGCTAGTGGAAGAAAAGTTATGGTTTTCGAAAACAAGCCAAAAGCTGATGAATCTACTGCTGAAAAAGCAAAAGAAGCAATAGCTTCAGTTAGAAAAACGGAGAAAAAAGTTGAGGTTGCTAAAGAAGAAGTATTAGCCGAAGAAAAGGAAGTCGCTTCCAAGAGTGATTCCGAAGAAAAGAAAACAGAAGCTACGTATTACACTGTAGTTAAAGGTAACTCTTTATGGTCTATTGCTAATAAACATGGTATGACTGTAGATGCTATAAAAAAGCTGAACAGCTTAAAGAACAATAACCTTGATATTGGTCAGAAATTAAAAGTGACTCCTAAAAAATAATTCAATTTAAATGAATAAAATAATTCTGGCACTTATGTGTCTATTAAGTATTAGTGCGTTTTCTCAAGAAAATATAGTAGATGTCATTATGGATGGTAAACCTGCTAAAATGAATACCACAACCGGTGTTTTTACTTTTACAAATGGTGCACCTAGTAATTACACTTCAAATAATTCTAATACTACACCATCTAGTTCTAGTGTAGCAGATGGAGCTACTCACATAGTAAGTAAAGGAGAAACGTTGTATTCTATTTCTAAGAAGTATGAAATTAGTATGGCTCAAATAAAAAGTTTAAATAATTTAGAGACTAATGTATTAAGTGTAAATCAAGAACTTAAAATTGGCTATAATGCTTCTGCAGAAATCAACGAAAACGCTCTGTATACTGTAGAAAAAGGAAATACACTGTATCAAATTGCAAGAGATGCTAATCTTTCGGTTAAAGAATTAAAGCAACTAAATAATTTAGAAAGTAACATTATTAGTATAGGTCAAGAGCTTAAATTAAAATAAAAAAGACAACGCTACGTTTTAAGATAGATTTAGTTACTTTTGCCACTTTATGCTTAAAAAAATTATCCCTTTTAGTTTTATCTTATTTAGCACCTTTTGCTTTGCGCAATTAGGTGGACAATCTACTTACCAATTTTTAAATTTAGTTTCTTCGCCAAGGCAAGCCGCTTTAGGTGGTAAGGTCTTAACTAATGTAGATTGGGATGTTACACAAGCAATTTATAATCCATCGGCTATTAATGTAGAAATGGATAACCAGTTTGCACTAAATTACACAAGTTATTTAGGTGGTATTAAATATGGTACTGCAGCTTATGCATATACTGTAGATAGACGTGTGCAAACATACCATGCAGGAGTTACTTATGTTAATTATGGCGATTTTGCAGGTTACGATGAAGAAGGAAACGAAACTAATGAGTTCTCAGGTTCCGAAATTGCATTATCCATTGGTTACGCAGCTCAAGTAGGTTATAGCGATTTTTATGTAGGAGCAAATTTAAAGCTTATAAATTCTAACTTAGAACAATACAACTCGTTTGGTGTTGCTACAGATTTAGCACTTATGTATAGAGACGAGCGTTTAGAGTTTCAAGGTACTTTAGTGGTTAGAAACTTAGGTACACAAATCACTACCTATGCTGGGAGACAAGAATCGTTACCTTTAGAAGTAGATATAGGTTTATCTCAAACCTTAGAAAATGTACCATTACGCTGGCATTTAACTTTCGAGAACTTACAACAATGGCCAATAGGAGAACCTAATCCTGCTAGAGCCACTACAGATTTAGAAGGCAACCAAGCACAAGAAAAAGTTGGTTTTTTATCTCAAGTAATAAGACACACCATACTAGGAGCAGAGCTGTTTCCTAATAAAGGGTTTAATGTGCGTTTAGGTTATAATTTTAGACGTGCAGAAGAATTGCGTATCGAAGACCAACGTAATTTCTCTGGCTTATCTGCTGGTTTCTCAGTAAAGCTTAACAAAATGCGCTTTAGCTATACTCATGCTAAATATACTGCTGCTGCAAATTCTAACTTCTTTGGGTTACAGATTGATTTGAGGTAGTTATTTACTTGACTTTACAAAAAAAATCAACTAACTTCGTTTAACGTCTGATATAAAACATTGAAACGATTGTATATCAACGAAACATTACCTGTAATTTGAAAACACCGAATGAAAACGAAAAAAGCGCACGAAATAAAACTTGGAGATGCAATAATGGTTGATAAAAAATATTTTGTTGTGGACTGGATTGACCCTGAATTTATTTCAAATGAAATTTCAGAATTATATGAAGATAATGATGAAAATATAAAATCAGAACATTGCTTTTATACCTTTGAAGATGGTTTGACCTTAAACTTTAAAGAAAATTCTGAATCCCGAACAATATCTGTCTCATTTGACCATCAATTTGAATATTTAGGAAATGTAAAACACGAAGACTATGAAAAAGGACTTTATAATCGAACCGTCAAACCTAGATTAAGATATGAGATTCTTAAAAGAGACAATTGGACTTGCCAAAGTTGTGGAAAAGGAATAAAACAAGGTGCAACTCTGCATATTGACCATATTATTCCAGTAGCAAAAGGTGGAAAAACGAAACGAGAAAACCTACAGACACTTTGTGATAAATGTAATTATGGGAAAGGTGGAAGATGAAAACTACAGGTAACAACGTATAAAAATAATTGCTACATTAATGCTTAACCAAAGGTCGTTGCAATTTTGCTACATCTGATTTTCCTTCGGAAAATCCTCGCACACAAAACCGCAACTATTCTTATACATAAACATTAAACGAAACTCCTAAAAACAATCCCAAATAATAAAATAACAAATTAGTGCAAAAAATAACAATAGCCATAGACGGTTTTTCATCCACAGGAAAAAGTACAGTAGCAAAACAATTAGCTAAACATTTAGGTTTCATATATGTAGATACAGGAGCAATGTATCGTGCAGTAACCTTATTTACTATGCGCAACGGTTTTATTACTAAAGACCACTTTAACGTTAATGCATTAGTAGAAAAACTAGGTGAGATAAACATTAGTTTTAAGTTTAATCCAGACTTAGGTTTCGCTGAGGTTTATTTAAACGGTGAAAATATAGAACACGACATAAGAACACTTGAAGTCTCAAGTTTTGTTAGTAAAGTAGCAGCAATACCAGAAGTGCGTTACCAATTGGTAAAGCAGCAACAACAAATGGGAAAAGATAAAGGTGTTGTTATGGATGGCAGAGATATTGGCACAGTAGTATTCCCATATGCTGAACTTAAGCTTTTTATGATAGCTTCCGCAGAAAAAAGAGCAACCCGTCGTTTCGATGAGTTAATAGGTAGAGGAGACGATGTAAGTTATCAAGATGTTTTAAAAAACGTACAAGAACGCGATTATATAGATTCTAACAGAGAAGATTCTCCACTACGTAAAGCAGACGATGCTATAGAAATAGATAATAGCGATTTATCTTTAGAAGAGCAGTTTGCAAAAGTGCTTCAGTTAGTAGAAATGACTTTTGAAGATTTAGAGTAAAATTAGTTTACAGTCTCAGTATTCAGTTTGCAACATTTAAAAAATATAAAATCACACGTCATTACGAGCCTTTTCACTAGAAAAAAAGCGTGGTAATCTCATGATTGAAATTTTATTAAACAGATTGCCATGTCCTTCGTCCTCGCAATGACAAGATATAACAAGCAAAAAGCGAGTCAACAATTGTCAACTCGCTTTTCAAAAGAAATCGCTATTAATCCCTACCTACAAATTCGGGATTATTAGTTCTTGATTTGGGTGTATTACATCTGGATTTTTTAAAATATCGGTATTCGCTTTAAAAATACTATTGTATTTTCCAGCGCTTCCATAATATTGCTTTGCAATGGCTCCTAAAGTTTCACCACTTTTTACAGTGTGTCTAGCAAAAACGCTAGTATCTGCAACGGCAATATCTGCAACGATATCACTTGGGTTTTCGCCACCTGCAGCTTTAATTTCATCCCAAAGTAAATTCTTTTCATATTGTGTTGCAGCAGTACCTTTTACTGTTAAAACACCATTAGCTTCAGAAACGTCTCCGTTTTGAATCTTTAATTTTTCGCCTAAATCAAGTACACCTTGATATTTTGCTCTTACCATAGTTATTTGTTGTTTTTAATGTTAATTCTTACAGTACTAAAGATAGTAATTAATCAGTTAAAGAGTAACTATCTCAATTTGTTAATTGATTGGTTGTTCAGTATATTAGATAAAGTGCTCGTCTTTAACGGTAAATAGCTATTCTCTTAGAGGCTGAATTAGAAAATACGTACACGATTAACAATCATTATAGTCTTGAAATTCAGTGTTTTTAAACTTTTAGATATGTATTAGGTAATATTATTAAAAAGTATTATTTTTGCACTCCTTTTTAGCACCTCTAGGAAAGATAAAAAAGGGATTAAAACAAATTATTTATAACACTTCTGTGTGTTAGTGCTTTAGAATCTTCCATAACGTACAGAATACAACGCAAATGTAATAGCGTTTTTACACAAGTAAAAATGCGATTAAGCATTGCAGAATTATTTTTTAAATGGCTGAAAAAGCAAAACAAACAGAAGTTGCAGCAGAAGCTCAAGAAGCAGCAGCAGTAACAAAAGAAGCTCCAGTAGTATCTGAAGCACAAGCAAACCCTGAAAAATTCTTAGCAGAATTTAACTGGCACAATTACCAAGAAGGTATTGATGAAGTTGAAGATTCTCAATTAAAAGAATTTGAAAAATTAGTATCAGAAAATTTCGTTGACACTTTAGATGACGAGGTTGTAACTGGAGAAGTAGTTTTCATGTCTGACCGTGATGTTATTATTGACATTAACGCAAAGTCTGAAGGTGTTATTTCTTTAAACGAATTTCGTTACAATCCAGATTTAAAAGTTGGAGACAAAGTAGAAGTATTAATCGATGTTCGTGAAGACGCAACAGGACAATTAGTATTATCTCACAGAAAAGCACGTGTAATCAAAGCTTGGGATCGTGTAAATGATGCACACGATACAGGTGAAATCGTTAATGGTTTCGTTAAGTGTAGAACAAAAGGTGGAATGATCGTTGACGTTTTCGGAATCGAAGCTTTCTTACCAGGTTCTCAAATTGACGTTAAGCCAATTAGAGATTACGACCAATACGTAAATAAAACTATGGAATTTAAAGTTGTGAAAATCAACCACGAATTCAAAAACGTAGTAGTTTCTCATAAAGCGCTTATTGAAGCTGATATTGAAGAACAGAAAAAAGAAATTATCGGTCAATTAGAAAAAGGTCAAGTATTAGAAGGTATCGTTAAGAATATTACTTCTTACGGTGTGTTTATTGATCTTGGTGGAGTTGATGGTTTAGTTCACATTACAGATTTATCTTGGTCAAGAATTAACCATCCAAATGAGATTGTTGAGTTAGATCAGAAATTAAATGTTGTAATCCTTGATTTTGATGAGAACAAATCAAGAATCCAATTAGGTCTTAAGCAATTATCTAAACATCCTTGGGATGCATTAGGTGAAACTGTAGCTGTTGGAGACAAAGTAAAAGGTAAAGTAGTTGTAATCGCAGATTACGGTGCATTTATTGAAGTTGCAGAAGGTGTTGAAGGTTTAGTTCACGTTTCTGAAATGTCTTGGTCTACACACTTACGTTCGGCTAACGATTTCGTAAAAGTTGGTGATGTAATCGATGCTCAAATATTAACATTAGATAGAGAAGATCGTAAAATGTCATTAGGTATCAAGCAATTATCGCAAGATCCATGGACAGATATTACAACTAAATATCCTGTAGGTTCAAACCACAAAGGTATTGTACGTAACTTTACAAACTTTGGTGTTTTTGTTGAATTAGAAGAAGGTATCGACGGATTAATTTATATCTCTGATTTATCTTGGACTAAGAAAATTAAGCATCCATCTGAGTTTACAAACGTAGGTGATACTTTAGAAGTAGTAGTATTAGAGTTAGATGTTGAAGGACGTAAATTATCTTTAGGTCATAAACAAACAACTGATAATCCTTGGGATAAATACGAAACTGAGTTCGCTTTAGGTTCTACACATACTGCAGAAATTGCTGAAGTTGTAGATAAAGGTGCAACAATTGAATTTAATGAAGATATCGTAGCATTCGTTCCTTCTCGTCACCTTGAAAAAGAAGATGGTAAGAAATTGAAGAAAGGTGATTCTGCTGAATTCAAAATTATAGAATTTAACAAAGAGTTTAAGAGAGTAGTTGCTTCGCATACTGCAATCTTTAGAGAAGAAGAGATGGCAAATGTTAAAGCTGCACAAGCTAAACAAGTATCTCAAGCTGCTGAATCTAAACCAACTTTAGGTGATGCAAATGAAGCTTTACAAGCTCTTAAAGATAAATTAGACGGAAAAGTTTAATCTTTTTTGTTATTCCGTACTTGATGCGGAATCCATTTATTTAATATTTAAAAGCCTCTCGGAAACGAGAGGCTTTTTTTTGTTTAGTTGTCACTTCGAGTGATTTTTGAAGTATGAGAAAATTGTATCGAGAAGTTAATTAGTTCTCGATACAATGTTCCTTCGTTACATCACTCGAACTGACAATAATTTTTCATTTACCAATTTAGCTTTCTACTTCAAATAATTTAACCTAACTTTGTTCTTCAAATACCATCACAGCGTATATGAGTCAGAAAGTGCTACTTAATGCAACCACTATTAACATCATTCTTCATAGATTGGCTTGCCAATTAATTGAAAACCACAAAGACTTTTCTAATACCGTTTTAATAGGCATCCAACCAAGAGGCAAGTATTTAGCTAATCGTTTAGCCGAAATGCTAAGAGCCGAATACAAGATTAAAGACTTACAATTAGGACAATTAGATATTACTTTTTATCGCGACGATTTTAGACGAGGCGATAAAATACACGAAGCCAATTCTACAGAAATAGATTTTATAGTTGAAGATAAAAATGTTGTTTTTATTGACGATGTTTTATATACAGGACGAAGTATTCGTGCTGCATTAACAGCAATACAATCTTTTGGAAGACCAAATGAAATAGAATTATTAACTTTAATAGATAGACGTTTTAGTAGACATTTACCAATACAGCCAAATTATAGAGGCAGACAAGTAGATGCTATAAACGAAGAAAAGGTAAAGGTAAGCTGGAAAGAGAATGATGGAGAAGATGCTGTTTATTTAGTAAATAGTTAGTTTCGCTATACGGTTTACATATAGAGTAATTGAAGTACTTATAATTATGAATAAAATTTGTCATTCCTGCGTAGGTAGGAATCCACAATAAAGAATAAAGAAATAGATTCCTGCTTTCGCAGGTATGACAAAAGAGAAAAATATGAGCGAATTAAGTGTCAATCACTTATTAGGAATTAAAAACCTTCAAGAAAAAGATATTCAACTTATTTTTGAAACAGCAGATCATTTTAAAAAAGTGATTAATAGGCCAATTAAAAAAGTGCCTTCGCTTAGAGATATTACTATTGCTAACTTATTTTTCGAAAACTCTACTAGAACAAAATTATCTTTCGAATTAGCCGAAAAACGTCTATCTGCAGATGTTATTAATTTCTCAGCAGGACAATCATCAGTTAAAAAAGGAGAAACTTTAATAGATACAGTAAACAATATATTATCTATGAAAGTAGATATGGTTGTGATGCGTCACCCAAATCCTGGTGCATGCGTGTTTTTATCAAAACATGTAAAAGCTAATATTATTAATGCAGGAGATGGAGCACACGAGCATCCTACACAAGCACTTTTAGATTCTTATTCTATACGAGAGCGTTTAGGAGATGTTGCTGGAAAAAATGTAGTTATTGTTGGAGATATTTTACACAGTCGCGTTGCATTATCAAATATCTACGCTTTAAAATTACAAGGTGCTAATGTTATGGTTTGCGGACCAAAAACTTTATTGCCAAAATATATAGACCAATTAGGCGTTAAAGTAGAAACGAACTTACGCAAAGCATTACAATGGTGTGATGTAGCAAATATGTTACGCGTTCAAAACGAGCGTATGGATATTAGTTATTTCCCATCTACAAGAGAATATACACAACAATTTGGAGTTAATAAAGCATTACTAGATTCTTTAGATAAAGAAATTACCATCATGCATCCAGGACCAATTAATAGAGGTGTTGAGATTACAAGTGATGTTGCAGATTCTAAGCAAGCTATTATTTTAGATCAAGTACAAAATGGAGTAGCAGTTAGGATGGCAGTAATATATTTATTAGCTTCAAAAATAAAACAATAAATTATGATAATAGATCAAGAGGAAAACACGTCGATAATTACACAGGAAAAAGCTACTATTATAGAATTAGTAAAGAAGATAGAAGCACTTTATCCAAAATTTGAAAAACATAACATTATCATTAAATTATCTTCTTTAGGAAAAATAACTTTACAAAATATTAATGAGTTTTTACGTCTTTCAAAAAAACATCGTGCAGCAAAACATTCGTTTGTAGTGGTTACAAATGCAATGAGTGCAGACGAAACTCCGGATGAAATTATAGTTGTACCAACCGTTAAAGAAGCTTTCGATATTATTGAAATGGAAGTAATGGAACGCGATTTAGGTATTTAAAAAAATGTTGTGGAGTGGAGTAGTGCTTCGTTAAGTAGAATCTACTCCACAACAAACAACGAAACAACTTCACAACATTGAAATTAAATATCTTAGGTTGCTATAGCGCAACACCACGAACGTTTACAAATCCTACAGCGCAAGTATTAGAAATTAATAACCATGTATTTTTAATTGACTGTGGAGAAGGAACACAGGTAGAATTACGTAGACATAAGATAAAGTTTAATCGTATTAAGCATATTTTTATTTCTCATCTGCATGGTGATCATTTTTTTGGTTTAGTGGGTTTAATCTCAACTATGCGATTATTAACACGTGAAGTAGATTTGCATATTCATGCTCCAAAAGGCTTAAAAGAAGTAGTAACGTTACAAATGAAATTGGCAAATTCATGGACAAATTACAACCTTTACTTTCATGAGCTAACTAGTAAATTTTCAGAATTAATTTTTGAAGATGATAAAGTAGAAGTACATACCATTCCTTTAGACCATCGTGTTTATACTAATGGTTTCTTATTTAAAGAAAAAGAAGGAGAGCGTAAGTTAGATATGAATGCTGTCTTAAATGCAAATATTAATGTTGCTTACTATAGAAAGTTAAAGCAAGGCTCTGATGTTGAAAATAACGATGGGCAACTCATAAAAAACGAAACAGTAACATTTCCACCAGAAAAACCTAAAAGCTATGCTTTTTGTAGTGACACTGCTTATAAAGAAGATATTGTACCTATAATTAAAGATGTAGATGTGTTATATCATGAATCTACTTTTTTAGAGCAGCACGCACATTTGGCACTTAAAACAAAACACAGTACAGCAAAAGAAGCAGGAAGTATTGCTAAGCAAGCTAATGTTGGCACTTTGTTACTTGGACACTATTCTACCCGCTACGACGATTTAAACGTCTTTAAAACGGAAGCTCAAGAGTATTTTGAAAACGTAGAACTTGCAGACGATGGTAAGGTTTTTGAATTTTAAGATAGAAATTCTTTTAATTATACCGTATCGCGTATTTTTTTTTTTTTTTAATAATTAATTAAACTCATTTAAATTTGAAATCCAATTTATAGAGTCTTCTATGTTGCTTGCTCTTTTAACACTTTTCTTTGAAAATTGTTTTTCAATAGTTGCGTTAATGTAATTAATATGGGAATAACATACAGATACACTAGCAATAATAAAATCGTAATTTTCATAAAATTTTTCCCATAAGTTAGGCTCAAAGGAGTAAGAGTTAACTTTATTAGAGATATAGCCAATTTTACAATTTAACCCATAATGTAAAAAGACTATTTCTATTAGTTTTTCTATTTTATTCCAATCTAAATGGATGCCATAATTTATTTCTGAAAGAATAAACTTTGGAAAGAAATATATTTTACCAAAAGGTAATTCTTTAACTGTATATGAAAGCTTTTTACTTATCTGAGAGTTTTCAAATTGCATTTAAGGGATTGTTGGTACTTGATAAATATATCAATTTAAATCTCAATTCTACATGGTTTTTAAATTGTTTCAATCATTTCTCTATTTACTTTTTAAACAGACTAGGATAACTTTTTGCTATCAGTTTAACTACAAGTCAATTAGGCTTAGTATATTCCACTATAGAAGTATAACGTATTTTATTGTTTGCTAATGGCATAAAATTAATTTTCATAATATTTGTAGTATGTTTATGCTCGTAAAGCGCAAAAAAAAACTCTTTAGGTAAATTGTTTGTTATAATGATTTCAATAAGTTCTAGTTTATTGAATACTAATTTTTATTTAGCGTCTTTCTCACCTTTATTGCCACAAATTAGTGTTTTAGACTAAAATCCATCTTGATAGTGTTTTATATCTTCAGTATTAAAAAATGTATTTTGAATGGTTTTAATAACTGCATTAATATCTATGGCGCATGTAAATTTCATTATTTAATTTAAAAATTAGATTCTAAATTTGCTAAAACTATTTAAGATGATTTTTTATTCTTGTAAATTGCACTATGGAAAAAGATTTAGGAAATTATAGAAGATCTTATGAGAAAAGTGAATTACTTCTTAAAGACACACCAGAAAACCCAATAGAGTTATTTAGAACTTGGTTTAACGAAATCGATATTCATTTTCCAGAAGATGAAACTAATGCTATGACGATTTCTACAATTGGTTTAAACGGGTTTCCTAAAAGTAGAGTAGTGCTACTTAAAAAATTCACTTTTGAAGGCTTTATTTTTTATACTAATTACGAAAGTGAAAAGGGATTAGCGATACAAAACAATCCAAAAGTATGTTTGTCTTTTTTTTGGGCTGGAGCCGAAAGACAAATAATAATTAAAGGTAAAGCTGAAAAAATCGCTAAAAATTTAAGTGATGGTTATTTTGAATCTCGTCCAAGAGGCAGTCAATTAGGAGCAATAGTATCTAAACAGAGTAGTGTAATAGAAGATCGAGATATTTTAGAAGCTAAACTAATAGAACTTGAAAAAGAGTATGAAGGAAAAGAGATTATTAGACCAGAGTTTTGGGGAGGTTTTATTGTAAAACCAGTTGAAATAGAATTTTGGCAAGGTCGTCCTAACAGATTACATGATCGTATTCATTATAAAATGGATGAAGATTATTCTTGGATTAAATCTAGATTATCACCATAGTTAAATCGGTTTAAATGCTATTTTATTTCGTCTAAATGCGTTTTTTTTACTTTCTGACATTGTATTTTATCGATTAAAAACATTATTTTTCGATGAAACACATGTATTTCATCGATTTTAACATTTCCTTAACATTTCGTAAGCTTTTGGTTGGGTATATTTAAGTCCCAAACAAATCTATCCCTTATGAAAACGACACTTAACCTACTATTATTAACCTTATTTTTAACTTTTGCAACATCTTGTTCTACAGATAGTACAGACGATTTAAAACTTGAAGATATTACTATTCCTGAAGCAAAAGAAATTGAAATAGAAATAATGGAACTTATTAATGCTTATAGAATAGAACAAGGTCTAAATGCATTGTCAAATCATGATTTAGTTAAATCTCAAGCATACAGCCATTCAAGTTATATGGTTGAAGAAAATAATGTTTCACATGTAAACTTTTATTCTAGAAAGTCGTTTTTAGTAAATAATGCAGGAGCTAGTGTTGTAACAGAGAATGTTGCTTTTGGGTTTAAATCTGCACAATCCGTTGTTAATGCTTGGATAAATAGCGTCGACCATAGAATTAATATGGAAGGAAACTATACAAATTTTGATGTGTCGGCAGAAAAAAATGATCAGGGTAAGTGGTACTTTACAAATATATTTATGAAATAAAAAAAAGTTAATACATAAACAAAAAAAGCGTTTCTCTCGAAACGCTTTTTTTGTTTTAAATGGTGCAATTAGAATTGTAAATGATATGGAATTCAATAACCTATTATTCTATTAGATTACTTTAATGATTAAGAATTGGCTTAAATGAACTATCGCAATAGATTCTTTTGTCTAATCGTTTCTAAGTTTAAATTTAGTATTTGAAACAAGTTTCTCTAAAATGAAATTTTTACAGTAAATATAGTCTCTAACACTAAATGTTACAATCACTATTTTGTGTTTTCAAGAAAGCAATCTATAAATAATATTTTAAATAGATTCAGCTATTTAACATAACCTCCAGTTATAATAAATTTAGAACGCCTATTTTCTTGATGTTCTTCTTCACTACATTTTACACCATCACTACATTTGTTAATTAATTGACTTTCACCATAACCAATAGCGCTTTGTATTCTATTAACTTCTATTCCTCTTGTAAATAAGTAGTCTCTAGTAGACTTAGCTCTTCTGTCAGATAGTTTCTCATTATATGCCACTCGACCACGACTGTCTGTATGAGATTCTATTATTATAGTCATACTTGGATGTTCACGCATAACAGCAACAATATTTTCAAGCTCATAAGCTGCATCAGGTCTAACATCAGATTTGTTATAATCGAAGAAAATAGGATTAATAACAATTTCACTATCAATAATTAAAGGTGTAAGATAAAGATCTACAATAAATTCCTCTCCACTCTCTTGAGTTGTAGTAACATCTTTTTGATCAGGTCTGTATATCACTTTTTCACCGAGCACAACATAGGTTTTATCACAACCTACATCTTTAAACTCGTATTCACCTTTTTCATTAGAAGTTTCTCTTTGTAATACTTTTCCTTTTTCATCTAAAAGAGTTACAACTACTTTTGCTAATGGTTCGCTAGAAATTTTATCTCTTGTAATTCCTTTAATTATTTGATTACATTCATAACGACCAAAACTATAAATATCGTCACCACCTTTTCCACCTTCTCTATTAGAAGAGAAGTATCCTGTATTAGTTTCTGTATCAATAAAAAAAGCAAAATCATCGAAACCACTATTATAAGGAGCTCCTAAATTTTTTATATAAACTTCTGAAGTGTCTTTTTTAAGTAAATTACTTTCAAAAATATCATACAAACCTAAATTTAAATGTCCATCGGATGAGAAATATAAGGTAGAATCTTTTGCAATAAATGGAAAGTTTTCTCTTCCTTCTGTATTAATTTTTGCGCCTAGGTTAATAGGGGTACCAAAGGTTTCATCATTATTTATTCTTACTTTGTATATGTCTGTTAGACCTCTTGATCCTTCACGATCTGAAGAAAAATATAGTTCCTTTTCTGTTGGACTAAGAGCAGGAGAACCTGTAGAAAAGTCTTCTCCATTAAAAGGAAGCTCTTCTATTTTCTTCCATTTTCCATCAACTTTTTTTGCTCTAAATAATTTAATTTGAGAAGTACCTCCTTTATCGTATTTAGCTTTATTTTTTTTGTTTAAATTTATTCGTGTAAAGTACATTGTGCTGCCATCTTTAGTAATAGCAACAGAACTTTCATGAAAATCTGTGTTAATTTCATTAGACGCAATAGGTGTGGGTGAACCAACTATTTTAGTTCCTTCTTCAATGGTTATTCCAGATTGATATATATTTAGAAACGGTTCTTTATTCCATTGATAGATTTTTTCTTCGTCTAAAATTGAATCTTTAACTCTTGTTGAAGCAAAGTATAAAACATTATCTCTTTCAAAGCTTCCAAAATCTGAGTATTTAGTATTAATACCAAGGTTTTTAAAGTCTACATAAACACGATCTGTAGATTCTAAAGCTTCAAATTTTTCAATACTAAAGACATCTTCTTCCTTAACTCTTCTATCATTTTTTTTACGGTCTTTAAAAACGGTAGTCCATTTTTTCGATTCTTCAAATTGATTTAAACTACGTAAGGTTTGAATATATTTATAGATATATTCTGGATTTACATCTTTGTATTTAGTTATTGCTTTTTTATACCAATAACTAGCTAATTGTACGTTAGAATTATTATAATAACAATCACCAAGTCTAGTAAGCACATGCTCTGTGGTATCTCCTTTTTTTAAAACCTCTAAATAAAGTTCTGTAGCCTGGTAATAAGCGTAATCTTTAAAGAAGTTATCGGCTACTTTAATCTGTGCACTTGTTATAGAGACAGTAAAAAAGAATAATATGTATAGTAAACTGTTTTTCATTTTATATTAGAAATATCTTGGAGATTTAATACGTTTTCTTGGTTTGTATACTTCGAACATTAGTAAAATTTCATGTGTTCCGCTTGTATAAGGTCTTAAATCTGATAAAAAGTATTCATAAGAATATCCAATTCTTAATTGTTGAGACACTTGGAAATCTGCTAGAGTTCCAATGGTGGCAGTATCTTGATTGTAACGATAACCAGCACCAATCCAAAATTTCTCAAAAAACAATAGGTTTGCATTAATATCGAAAGAGATAGGAGCTCCATTTGTAACTTTGAATAACGTTGATGGTTTCAGTTTTAAGTTTTCATTTAACTCAAAAACATATCCACCGGTTAAGTAATAACCAATACGTTCTAAAGCTAAATATTCTGGGCCAGCATCTTGGTTTCCTTTTAAGTTATAATCTGTTTTTAGTATTCTAGGTGCAGATAAACCAACATACCATTTATTACTATGTAAGAAAAGGCCAACACCTATGTTTGGATTCCAACGACTTGAAATGTCGCTAAAAAACGGATCTGAATAGATTTCTTCTTCTTCTAAAAAATCTACAGTGTCTAAATTATAGTGAGTAAATCCACCTTTTAGACCGAAAGCTAGTTTTGTTGTTTCGCTTGTGTTTATAGTATATGAAAAATCACCATACATGAAAACAAAATTTTCATAACCTAATTGGTCATTTATTATAGAGAGTCCTAAACCTAATTTTTCATTTTTTAAGGGAGAATGAATAGAAAGTGTTTGTGTGCTTGGTCCTCCTTTTAGCCCTACCCATTGGCTTCTATGTAAACCAACTACACTTATTGTTTCTCTACTTCCAGCATATGCAGGGTTTACAGATATAGTATTAAACATATACTGTGAGAACTGAGGTAACTGTTGAGCAAAGGAAAAAACACAACTTAAAGCTATAATAGCAAATATGTAAATTTTATTTTTTTTCATTCAATTTTTTATTTTGTACCTAAATACAATGGACCAGTAATAGGGTCTAAACCACTTTCTCTTAATATTATAACATAATAATATGTGCCATTTGGAAGCTTGTCTGCTTTACCTAAAGATTGTTTAATAGCTTGACCACTCCAATCATTTTTATAATCTTTGGCATCATAAATTATGCCACCATAACGGTTAAATATTTGTAAATCTATTATGAAACCACATTTTAAGTCACCTTGTATAGTGAAGAAATCGTTATGTCCATCACCATTTGGCGTTACAGCTTTAGAAATAATAAACCCTTCGACACCACATGGTTTTACTACACATTCATCTGTAATTTGTATTGTAACTCTAATTGTAGCTCTACAATCTCCATTTGTTACAGAGTAATTAAATATATAATCACCAAGTTCTAAATCTATAGGATCGAAAGTTCCGTCATTATTTAAAATAACATCTCCTTGTTCTACTATCCATGTTCCAGAGTCGTCGATATCATCTACTAAATATAGGTAATCAAATAAATCAACTTCTCCATCAATAGTACAATGATCATCATTATGATCAATAACAAAATCTTCACTAACAACATTAACTATATGAGTATAAACGTTAGAGTTATCACAACTATCACTAACAGTCCATTCCCAAATAATTTGGTAATCTTCTCCATCACCAAGGTTATTATTTGTTTCATTAAAATCTATAGTAACATCTACATTAGAACATTCATCTGAAAACTCTAAAGTTGGAGGTACTGGAATTTGAGAACAGATAACATAAGATTCAGGCTCGATACTTGTTAATAAAGTAGGAGCAACCGTGTCTTCTATTGTTAAAGTAGCGATTAAAATCGATTCGTTTCCACAGTCATCAGCAACAGTATATGTTACTTCAATTGTTCCTCCAGCACCACAATCTGAATTTAAATTAACAAAAGCATAATTAGAGGTTACTGTATTTGTAGCTTCAGCATCACAAGCATCAACTCCGCAAGATAATAGAGTAGCAAGGTTTGTTGCGTTCCAATCATTAGCCATCGTTTCATTTTCACTACCATTACATTCTAAAGTCGTATCAGCCACATCAGTACATAAAGTTAAGTCTGGTGCAGTTGTATCTTCGATAGTTAAAGTAGCTGAAGTATTAATACTATTACCACAATCGTCTGCAATAGTATAAGTTACTAATACAGTACCACCAAGACCACAAGTTGAAACCAGGTTAGCAAAGTCGAAATCTGAAGTTACTGTGTAAACGGCATCAGCATCGCAATCGTCTGTTGGACAAGTTGTAAGTGCTAATATGTTAGCAGCATCCCATTCAGTAGCTAGTGTATCATTATTAGTTCCGCTACATTCTAAAGTCGTATCAGCCACATCAGTACATAAAGTTAAGTCTGGTCCAGTTGTATCTTCGATAGTTAAATTAGCTGAAGTGTTAATACTATTACCACAATCGTCTGCAATAGTATAAGTTACTAATACAGTACCACCAAGACCACAAGTAGAAACCAGGTTAGCAAAATCGAAATCTGAAGTTACTGTGTAAACGGCATCAGCATCGCAATCGTCTGTTGGACAAGTTGTAAGTGCTAATATGTTAGCAGCATCCCATTCAGTAGCTAGTGTATCATTATTAGTTCCGCTACATTCTAAAGTCGTATCAGCCACATCAGTACATAAAGTTAAGTCTGGTGCAGTTGTATCTTCGATAGTTAAATTAGCTGAAGTGTTAATACTATTACCACAATCGTCTGCAATAGTATAAGTTACTAATACAGTACCACCAAGACCACAAGTAGAAACCAGGTTAGCAAAATCGAAATCTGAAGTTACTGTGTATGTCGCATCAGCATCGCAATCGTCTGTTGGACAAGTTGTAAGTGCTAATATGTTAGCAGCATCCCATTCAGTAGCTAGTGTATCATTATTAGTTCCGTTACATTCTAAAGTCGTATCAGCTACATTAGTACATAAAGTTAAGTCTGGTGCAGTAGTATCTTCGATAGTTAAAGTAGCTGAAGTGTTAATACTATTACCACAATCGTCTGCAATAGTATAAGTTACTAATACTGTACCACCAAGTCCACAAGTTGAAACCAGGTTAGCAAAATCGAAATCTGAAGTTACTGTGTATGTCGCATCAGCATCGCAATCGTCTGTTGGACAAGTTGTAAGTGCTAATATGTTAGCAGCATCCCATTCAGTAGCTAGTGTATCATTATTAGTTCCGTTACATTCTAAAGTCGTATCAGCTACATTAGTACATAAAGTTAAGTCTGGTGCAGTAGTATCTTCGATAGTTAAAGTAGCTGAAGTGTTAATACTATTACCACAATCGTCTGCAATAGTATAAGTTACTAATACTGTACCACCAAGTCCACAAGTTGAAACCAGGTTAGCAAAATCGAAATCTGAAGTTACTGTGTATGTCGCATCAGCATCGCAATCGTCTGTTGGACAAGTTGTAAGTGCTAATATGTTAGCAGCATCCCATTCAGTAGCTAGTGTATCATTATTAGTTCCGTTACATTCTAAAGTCGTATCAGCTACATTAGTACATAAAGTTAAGTCTGGTGCAGTAGTATCTTCGATAGTTAAAGTAGCTGAAGTGTTAATACTATTACCACAATCGTCTGCAATAGTATAAGTTACTAATACTGTACCACCAAGTCCACAAGTTGAAACCAGGTTAGCAAAATCGAAATCTGAAGTTACTGTGTATGTCGCATCAGCATCGCAATCGTCTGTTGGACAAGTTGTAAGTGCTAATATGTTAGCAGCATCCCATTCAGTAGCTAGTGTATCATTATTAGTTCCGTTACATTCTAAAGTCGTATCAGCTACATTAGTACATAAAGTTAAGTCTGGTGCAGTAGTATCTTCGATAGTTAAAGTAGCTGAAGTGTTAATACTATTACCACAATCGTCTGCAATAGTATAAGTTACTAATACTGTACCACCAAGTCCACAAGTTGAAACCAGGTTAGCAAAATCGAAATCTGAAGTTACTGTGTATGTCGCATCAGCATCGCAATCGTCTGTTGGACAAGTTGTAAGTGCTAATATGTTAGCAGCATCCCATTCAGTAGCTAGTGTATCATTATTAGTTCCGCTACATTCTAAAGTCGTATCAGCCACATCAGTACATAAAGTTAAGTCTGGTCCAGTTGTATCTTCGATAGTTAAATTAGCTGAAGTGTTAATACTATTACCACAATCGTCTGCAATAGTATAAGTTACTAATACAGTACCACCAAGACCACAAGTAGAAACCAGGTTAGCAAAATCGAAATCTGAAGTTACTGTGTAAACGGCATCAGCATCGCAATCGTCTGTTGGACAAGTTGTAAGTGCTAATATGTTAGCAGCATCCCATTCAGTAGCTAGTGTATCATTATTAGTTCCGCTACATTCTAAAGTCGTATCAGCCACATCAGTACATAAAGTTAAGTCTGGTCCAGTTGTATCTTCGATAGTTAAAGTAGCTGAAGTGTTAATACTATTACCACAATCGTCTGCAATAGTATAAGTTACTAATACAGTACCACCAAGACCACAAGTTGAAACCAGGTTAGCAAAGTCGAAATCTGAAGTTACTGTGTAAACGGCATCAGCATCGCAATCGTCTGTTGGACAAGTTGTAAGTGCTAATATGTTAGCAGCATCCCATTCAGTAGCTAGTGTATCATTATTAGTTCCGCTACATTCTAAAGTCGTATCAGCCACATCAGTACATAAAGTTAAGTCTGGTGCAGTTGTATCTTCGATAGTTAAATTAGCTGAAGTGTTAATACTATTACCACAATCGTCTGCAATAGTATAAGTTACTAATACAGTACCACCAAGACCACAAGTAGAAACCAGGTTAGCAAAATCGAAATCTGAAGTTACTGTGTAAACGGCATCAGCATCGCAATCGTCTGTTGGACAAGTTGTAAGTGCTAATATGTTAGCAGCATCCCATTCAGTAGCTAGTGTATCATTATTAGTTCCGCTACATTCTAAAGTCGTATCAGCCACATCAGTACATAAAGTTAAGTCTGGTGCAGTTGTATCTTCGATAGTTAAAGTAGCTGTAAAAGCACTAGAATTCCCAGTGGCATCTGTTAGGGTATAAGTAACGAAAATTGTTCCTCCAAGACCACAAGTAGAAACTAGGTTTCCAAAGTCATAATCTGAAGTTACTGTAAAGTTATTATCACATGCATCAGTTGCACAATTTTGTAGTGCTAAAATATTTGCAGTATCCCAATTTATTGCGATATTTTCATTTTCAGTACCATTACATTCAACAGTTTCATCTAGAACATCACAATTAGAAATGTCTGGAGGTAATACATCTTCTATTAACTCAGTTATTATTTGAGATGTTGAAGTTTGGGTTGTTCCGGTTAGAACTTCTTGAGCAGTTGCAGTAGCTGTATTATTAACTTCTGTAGCGTCTATATCTATTTGAGTAACTAAATAAGTTGCTGTATATTCCCAAATTTCAGTTACATCTAATTGAGTGTCTCCATCGATATCTCCCGAAACAAATTCAATTAAAACTGGAGGAGTAGCGTTGGCTAATAATGGATCCGAAATAATTACATTTTCTAATGAAATACTTCCAGTATTAGTTACTGTGAATGTATAAGTTATTGTTTCATCAATCTCTGTACAATCATTTCCGTTCTCATTATTGAAAATTCCAGTTTTAACAATGTTAATACCAAAAGTAGGAGGACAGAATGTAATATCAGAACCAGTTGTATGTGTACTAGTTGCCGTTACATCGGTATCATTAAGAACTTCCACACCATTAGCAATTACTGTGTTGGTAATAATACCAGCATCAACATCAGCTTGAGTTACAGTATAATTAGGAGCAGTATAAATCCACGTTTCTGTAGGTTCAAGTACACCATCATTATTAGTATCACCTACAAGTGTAAGTAAGTTGTTATTTGTGTTATCAATGTTTAATAAAACATCTGTAATTAAGATATTATTTACAGATACTGTACCAGTATTAGTTAATGTGAAAGTATAAGTCATTTCACTATTAACAGTTAAACAAGGATCACCATTTGTAATAACAGCCGTTTTAACAATGTTAATACCAGAAGTAGGAGGACAGAGTGTAATATCTGTGTTATTCTCATCAATAATGTAAGTATCGGTTGCTTGAACAACAGGAGTTGCATTAGGCTCAAAACCATCAGCAGTTACTGTGTTGGTAATAATACCAGCATCAACATCAGCTTGAGTTACAGTATAATTAAGAGCAGTATAAATCCACGTTTCTATAGGTTGAAGAATATTATCTCCATCATCACCAGCAAGTGTAAGCGTTGCTGTAATATCACCACCTAATAAGGTATCGTTAATAGTTACCGTGTTAATTGATACTGTACTTGTATTTATTACAGTGAAAGTATAAATTATTTCACTACCAACATTTAAACAAGGTTCGCCGTTTGCAATAGTAGCAGATTTTACGATTGTAATAGTACCATCACCTTGACATAAAGTAATCACAGTAGCATCATCTGTAGTTGCTGTAGTACCAGAGATATCATTTACTGGCGCATCTGTAAGAACATTTTGTCCGTTAACCGTTGCTTGGTTTGTTACTTGAGCGGCATCAATATCAGCTTGCGTTACTGTATAGTCAGCAGTATATGTCCAAGTTTCCGTAGGATCTAATTCGTTATCATTATCAGTATCACCAGAAACCAATACAATAGCGACAACTGGGTTAGGAGCTTCAAGTAATGGATCAGTTAATACGATAGTATCGATAGAGACATTACCAGTATTTGTTAAAGTGAAAGTATAAGAAACAGTTTCACCAACATCAGTACAATTATCTTGATCTTCATCATTAAAGACTGCTGCTTTAACAAGCGCTATAGTTGTATCACCTTGACATAAAGTAATCACAGTAGCATCATCTGTAGTTGCTGTAGTACCAGAGATATCATTTACTGGCGCATCTGTAAGAACATTTTGTCCGTTAACCGTTGCTTGGTTTGTTACTTGAGCGGCATCAATATCAGCTTGCGTTACTGTATAGTCAGCAGTATATGTCCAAGTTTCCGTAGGATCTAATTCGTTATCATTATCAGTATCACCAGAAACCAATACAATAGCGACAACTGGGTTAGGAGCTTCAAGTAATGGATCAGTTAATACGATAGTATCGATAGAGACATTACCAGTATTTGTTAAAGTGAAAGTATAAGAAACAGTTTCACCAACATCAGTACAATTATCTTGATCTTCATCATTAAAGACTGCTGCTTTAACAAGCGCTATAGTTGTATCACCTTGACATAAAGTAATCACAGTAGCATCATCTGTAGTTGCTGTAGTACCAGAGATATCAGATACAGGCGCATCAGTCAATACGTTTTGCCCATTAACCGTTGCTTGGTTAGTCACTTGAGCGGCATCAATATCAGCTTGCGTTACTGTATAGTCAGCAGTATATGTCCAAGTTTCCGTAGGATCTAATTCGTTATCATTATCAGTATCACCAGAAACCAATACAATAGCGACAACTGGGTTAGGAGCTTCAAGTAATGGATCAGTTAATACGATAGTATCTATAGAGACATTACCAGTATTTGTTAAAGTGAAAGTATAAGAAACAGTTTCACCAACATCAGTACAATTATCTTGATCTTCATCATTAAAGACTGCTGCTTTAACAAGCGCGATTGTTGTATCACCTTGACATAAAGTAATCACAGTAGCATCATCTGTAGTTGCTGTAGTACCAGAGATATCAGATACAGGCGCATCAGTCAATACGTTTTGCCCATTAACCGTTGCTTGGTTAGTCACTTGAGCGGCATCAATATCAGCTTGCGTTACTGTATAGTCAGCAGTATATGTCCAAGTTTCCGTAGGATCTAATTCGTTATCATTATCAGTATCACCAGAAACCAATACAATAGCGACAACTGGGTTAGGAGCTTCAAGTAATGGATCAGTTAATACAATAGTATCTATAGATACATTACCAGTATTTGTTAAAGTGAAAGTATAAGAAACAGTTTCACCAACATCAGTACAATTATCTTGATCTTCATCATTAAAGACTGCTGCTTTAACAAGCGCTATAGTTGTATCACCTTGACATAAAGTAATCACAGTAGCATCATCTGTAGTTGCTGTAGTACCAGAGATATCAGATACAGGCGCATCAGTCAATACGTTTTGTCCATTAACCGTTGCTTGGTTAGTTACTTGAGCGGCATCAATATCAGCTTGCGTTACTGTATAGTCAGCAGTATATGTCCAAGTTTCCGTAGGATCTAATTCGTTATCATTATCAGTATCACCAGAAACCAATACAATAGCGACAACTGGGTTAGGAGCTTCAAGTAATGGATCAGTTAATACAATAGTATCTATAGATACATTACCAGTATTTGTTAAAGTGAAAGTATAAGAAACAGTTTCACCAACATCAGTACAATTATCTTGATCTTCATCATTAAAGACTGCTGCTTTAACAAGCGCTATAGTTGTATCACCTTGACATAAAGTAATCACAGTAGCATCATCTGTAGTTGCTGTAGTACCAGAGATATCAGATACAGGCGCATCAGTCAATACGTTTTGTCCATTAACCGTTGCTTGGTTAGTCACTTGAGCGGCATCAATATCAGCTTGCGTTACTGTATAGTCAGCAGTATATGTCCAAGTTTCCGTAGGATCTAATTCGTTATCATTATCAGTATCACCAGAAACCAATACAATAGCGACAACTGGGTTAGGAGCTTCAAGTAATGGATCAGTTAATACGATAGTATCGATAGAGACATTACCAGTATTTGTTAAAGTGAAAGTATAAGAAACAGTTTCACCAACATCAGTACAATTATCTTGATCTTCATCATTAAAGACTGCTGCTTTAACAAGCGCTATAGTTGTATCACCTTGACATAAAGTAATCACAGTAGCATCATCTGTAGTTGCTGTAGTACCAGAGATATCAGATACAGGCGCATCAGTCAATACGTTTTGTCCATTAACCGTTGCTTGGTTAGTCACTTGAGCGGCATCAATATCAGCTTGCGTTACTGTATAGTCAGCAGTATATGTCCAAGTTTCCGTAGGATCTAATTCGTTATCATTATCAGTATCACCAGAAACCAATACAATAGCGACAACTGGGTTAGGAGCTTCAAGTAATGGATCAGTTAATACAATAGTATCTATAGATACATTACCAGTATTTGTTAAAGTGAAAGTATAAGAAACAGTTTCACCAACATCAGTACAATTATCTTGATCTTCATCATTAAAGACTGCTGCTTTAACAAGCGCTATAGTTGTATCACCTTGACATAAAGTAATCACAGTAGC
Organism: Lacinutrix sp. Bg11-31; assembly: GCF_002831665.1. Lineage (NCBI taxonomy): Bacteria > Pseudomonadati > Bacteroidota > Flavobacteriia > Flavobacteriales > Flavobacteriaceae > Lacinutrix > Lacinutrix sp. Bg11-31. The sequence goes on along the minus strand of NZ_CP025118.1, from coordinate 1,227,290 downwards.
ATCATCTGTAGTTGCTGTAGTACCAGAGATATCAGATACAGGCGCATCAGTCAATACGTTTTGTCCATTAACCGTTGCTTGGTTAGTTACTTGAGCGGCATCAATATCAGCTTGCGTTACTGTATAGTCAGCAGTATATGTCCAAGTTTCCGTAGGATCTAATTCGTTATCATTATCAGTATCACCAGAAACCAATACAATAGCGACAACTGGGTTAGGAGCTTCAAGTAATGGATCAGTTAATACGATAGTATCTATAGAGACATTACCAGTATTTGTTAAAGTGAAAGTATAAGAAACAGTTTCACCAACATCAGTACAATTATCTTGATCTTCATCATTAAAGACTGCTGCTTTAACAAGCGCTATAGTTGTATCACCTTGACATAAAGTAATCACAGTAGCATCATCTGTAGTTGCTGTAGTACCAGAGATATCAGATACAGGCGCATCAGTCAATACGTTTTGTCCATTAACCGTTGCTTGGTTAGTCACTTGAGCGGCATCAATATCAGCTTGCGTTACTGTATAGTCAGCAGTATATGTCCAAGTTTCCGTAGGATCTAATTCGTTATCATTATCAGTATCACCAGAAACCAATACAATAGCGACAACTGGGTTAGGAGCTTCAAGTAATGGATCAGTTAATACGATAGTATCTATAGAGACATTACCAGTATTTGTTAAAGTGAAAGTATAAGAAACAGTTTCACCAACATCAGTACAATTATCTTGATCTTCATCATTAAAGACTGCTGCTTTAACAAGCGCTATAGTTGTATCACCTTGACATAAAGTAATCACAGTAGCATCATCTGTAGTTGCTGTAGTACCAGAGATATCAGATACAGGCGCATCAGTCAATACGTTTTGCCCATTAACCGTTGCTTGGTTAGTCACTTGAGCGGCATCAATATCAGCTTGCGTTACTGTATAGTCAGCAGTATATGTCCAAGTTTCCGTAGGATCTAATTCGTTATCATTATCAGTATCACCAGAAACCAATACAATAGCGACAACTGGGTTAGGAGCTTCAAGTAATGGATCAGTTAATACAATAGTATCTATAGATACATTACCCGTATTTGTTAAAGTGAAAGTATAAGAAATAGTTTCACCAACATCAGTACAATTATCTTGATCTTCATCATTAAAGACTGCTGCTTTAACAAGCGCTATAGTTGTATCACCTTGACATAAAGTAATCACAGTAGCATCATCTGTAGTTGCTGTAGTACCAGAGATATCATTTACTGGCGCATCTGTAAGAACATTTTGTCCGTTAACCGTTGCTTGGTTTGTTACTTGAGCGGCATCAATATCAGCTTGCGTTACTGTATAGTCAGCAGTATATGTCCAAGTTTCCGTAGGATCTAATTCGTTATCATTATCAGTATCACCAGAAACCAATACAATAGCGACAACTGGGTTAGGAGCTTCAAGTAATGGATCAGTTAATACGATAGTATCGATAGAGACATTACCAGTATTTGTTAAAGTGAAAGTATAAGAAACAGTTTCACCAACATCAGTACAATTATCTTGATCTTCATCATTAAAGACTGCTGCTTTAACAAGCGCTATAGTTGTATCACCTTGACATAAAGTAATCACAGTAGCATCATCTGTAGTTGCTGTAGTACCAGAGATATCAGATACAGGCGCATCAGTCAATACGTTTTGCCCATTAACCGTTGCTTGGTTAGTCACTTGAGCGGCATCAATATCAGCTTGCGTTACTGTATAGTCAGCAGTATATGTCCAAGTTTCCGTAGGATCTAATTCGTTATCATTATCAGTATCACCAGAAACCAATACAATAGCGACAACTGGGTTAGGAGCTTCAAGTAATGGATCAGTTAATACAATAGTATCGATAGAGACATTACCAGTATTTGTTAAAGTGAAAGTATAAGAAACAGTTTCACCAACATCAGTACAATTATCTTGATCTTCATCATTAAAGACTGCTGCTTTAACAAGCGCGATTGTTGTATCACCTTGACATAAAGTAATCACAGTAGCATCATCTGTAGTTGCTGTAGTACCAGAGATATCAGATACAGGCGCATCAGTCAATACGTTTTGTCCATTAACCGTTGCTTGGTTAGTCACTTGAGCGGCATCAATATCAGCTTGCGTTACTGTATAGTCAGCAGTATATGTCCAAGTTTCCGTAGGATCTAATTCGTTATCATTATCAGTATCACCAGAAACCAATACAATAGCGACAACTGGGTTAGGAGCTTCAAGTAATGGATCAGTTAATACAATAGTATCTATAGATACATTACCCGTATTTGTTAAAGTGAAAGTATAAGAAATAGTTTCACCAACATCAGTACAATTATCTTGATCTTCATCATTAAAGACTGCTGCTTTAACAAGCGCTATAGTTGTATCACCTTGACATAAAGTAATCACAGTAGCATCATCTGTAGTTGCTGTAGTACCAGAGATATCAGATACAGGCGCATCAGTCAATACGTTTTGCCCATTAACCGTTGCTTGGTTAGTCACTTGAGCGGCATCAATATCAGCTTGCGTTACTGTATAGTCAGCAGTATATGTCCAAGTTTCCGTAGGATCTAATTCGTTATCATTATCAGTATCACCAGAAACCAATACAATAGCGACAACTGGGTTAGGAGCTTCAAGTAATGGATCAGTTAATACGATAGTATCGATAGAGACATTACCAGTATTTGTTAAAGTGAAAGTATAAGAAACAGTTTCACCAACATCAGTACAATTATCTTGATCTTCATCATTAAAGACTGCTGCTTTAACAAGCGCTATAGTTGTATCACCTTGACATAAAGTAATCACAGTAGCATCATCTGTAGTTGCTGTAGTACCAGAGATATCAGATACAGGCGCATCAGTCAATACGTTTTGTCCATTAACCGTTGCTTGGTTAGTTACTTGAGCGGCATCAATATCAGCTTGCGTTACTGTATAGTCAGCAGTATATGTCCAAGTTTCCGTAGGATCTAATTCGTTATCATTATCAGTATCACCAGAAACCAATACAATAGCGACAACTGGGTTAGGAGCTTCAAGTAATGGATCAGTTAATACAATAGTATCTATAGATACATTACCAGTATTTGTTAAAGTGAAAGTATAAGAAACAGTTTCACCAACATCAGTACAATTATCTTGATCTTCATCATTAAAGACTGCTGCTTTAACAAGCGCTATAGTTGTATCACCTTGACATAAAGTAATCACAGTAGCATCATCTGTAGTTGCTGTAGTACCAGAGATATCAGATACAGGCGCATCAGTCAATACGTTTTGCCCATTAACCGTTGCTTGGTTAGTCACTTGAGCGGCATCAATATCAGCTTGCGTTACTGTATAGTCAGCAGTATATGTCCAAGTTTCCGTAGGATCTAATTCGTTATCATTATCAGTATCACCAGAAACCAATACAATAGCGACAACTGGGTTAGGAGCTTCAAGTAATGGATCAGTTAATACGATAGTATCTATAGAGACATTACCAGTATTTGTTAAAGTGAAAGTATAAGAAACAGTTTCACCAACATCAGTACAATTATCTTGATCTTCATCATTAAAGACTGCTGCTTTAACAAGCGCTATAGTTGTATCACCTTGACATAAAGTAATCACAGTAGCATCATCTGTAGTTGCTGTAGTACCAGAGATATCAGATACAGGCGCATCAGTCAATACGTTTTGTCCATTAACCGTTGCTTGGTTAGTTACTTGAGCGGCATCAATATCAGCTTGCGTTACTGTATAGTCAGCAGTATATGTCCAAGTTTCCGTAGGATCTAATTCGTTATCATTATCAGTATCACCAGAAACCAATACAATAGCGACAACTGGGTTAGGAGCTTCAAGTAATGGATCAGTTAATACAATAGTATCTATAGATACATTACCAGTATTTGTTAAAGTGAAAGTATAAGAAACAGTTTCACCAACATCAGTACAATTATCTTGATCTTCATCATTAAAGACTGCTGCTTTAACAAGCGCTATAGTTGTATCACCTTGACATAAAGTAATCACAGTAGCATCATCTGTAGTTGCTGTAGTACCAGAGATATCAGATACAGGCGCATCAGTCAATACGTTTTGTCCATTAACCGTTGCTTGGTTAGTCACTTGAGCGGCATCAATATCAGCTTGCGTTACTGTATAGTCAGCAGTATATGTCCAAGTTTCCGTAGGATCTAATTCGTTATCATTATCAGTATCACCAGAAACCAATACAATAGCGACAACTGGGTTAGGAGCTTCAAGTAATGGATCAGTTAATACAATAGTATCTATAGATACATTACCCGTATTTGTTAAAGTGAAAGTATAAGAAATAGTTTCACCAACATCAGTACAATTATCTTGATCTTCATCATTAAAGACTGCAGCTTTAACAAGTGCTATTCCTTCCTCTGTACATAATGTAATCACAGTTGCATCATCTGTAGTAGTTGTTATACCAGAGATGTCAGATATAGTTACATTATCTAATGTTGATACTGTTACAGTAGCTTGATTAGTTACTTGACCAGAATCTATATTAGTTTGAGTTACTGCATATTCAGCAGTATATATCCATGTTTCTGTAGGATCTAATTCGTTATCATTATTTGTATCACCAGAAACCAATACAATAGGAACAACTGGGTTAGGCATTTGAAGTAATGGATCTGTAAGGGCTATATTATTTACATTTGCATTTCCTGTATTTGTAAGAGTGAAAGTGTAAGATATTGTTTCATCAACATTCGCACAATTATCTTGATTTTCATCATTAAATATAGCAGTTTTTACAAGTGCAATACAAGAGTCACTTATCGTAACAGGTAATGCAACTGTACAACCATATAGATCGGTTACAATGACATTATATGTATTACTAGCTAAATTTGTTGCAGTAGCTGTATTTTGATTAGATGTATCATCCCAAGCATAAGTATATGGTTCCATTCCTCCTGTTGGAGTAATAGTTGCCAGACCGTTAGAAGCTCCACAAACAACATTGGTTTGAGAAGTAATGGAAGCTGTAAGAGCAGTTAATGGACCAGTAATAGTATAAGTTTCACTAGCTTCACAGCCATTAAGATCAGTAGTTGTTACTGTATAAGAACCAACACCTAGGTTACTAATAGTTTGGGTAGTTTGAATTGGGTTAGTATCCCAAGAGTATGAATAATCACTTACAGAACCAACAGTTCCACCTGTAGAATTGGCAGTTAATTCACCAGTAGTATCACCAAAACATACTATATTAGTAATATTACCAGCGATAGTAACACCAACAATTTCACTAGGTTCTGTAATTTCTCTTGAAATAACAGCAGTACATCCTTTAATGTCAGTTACTGTTACTTCGTATAAACCAATTAATAAATTATTTAAATCTTGAGTTGTATTTGTAATGGCAACACCATCTTTAATCCATGAATATGTGTATCCTGGTGATCCACCACTAACTGTTAAATCTATAGAACCAGTAGCATCACCTTTACAAGCAACGGGATTAATTGCAATTCCAAGGCTTAAAATTGCAGGCTGTATAATTGTTATCGTCGTTGTTGTTGGACAAGCTTGAAAATCTAATACAGACACAGTATACTCACCAGCTT